>NZ_JBMFKV010000054.1:0-11573 GCF_049971835.1 Pyrobaculum sp. | reverse complement strand
GTGGTGGGGGGCGGCCTCGCGGTGAGGCGGGGCGGCGCCGTGGTGAACGTCTGCCCCGTGGTGGGGAGGGGCGGCTTGTTGACGTGGGGGGAGAAGGTGTTCCCCTCGGCGGCCACCGGGGAGAGGGGCTGGGTCTCGCCGGGGAGGCGGCTGGCGCTGTTTAGGGCTGGGGGGTTTGTAGTTGGCTGTCTGGTGTGTGTGGATTTGCTCTATCCTGAGCTCGCGCGGAGGCTGGCCTCCGCCGGGGCTGAGGTGCTGGTTAACCCCGCCAGCATTTCCGCAGACCGCCGGGGGCTGTGGAGGGCTGTGGGCTTGGTGCGGGCGTTTGAAAACTCGGTGTACGTCGCGGCGGCGCTCGGCACCGGCTACCGCTACGCGGATGGGCGGCCGGCGGCTGGGGGGTCGTACGTGGCTTCTCCCAACGGCGGGCTGGTGGAGTTCGGCGAGGAGGCGGGGGTCTACACGGCGCGGATCAGCCGCTCGGAGCTGGACTACGCCAGGTCGAGGCGGCGCTACCTTGAGGACGTGGCTAGGGGGGCGCCGGAGGTTGACTTAAATACCCACGGCCTATAGGCGACGTGTCGTGCCCAATCTGCCTAAAGCCTGTGGGGGTCGTGGAGGTGGGCCTCCCGCGGCTGGGGCGGGTGGATAAATACGACTTCGTGTCTGTGGTTAGGATTTTCGACGAGTATGTGGAGGGGCTTGGGGGGCTGGAGGAGTACAGCCACGCCTTCATAATATGGCTCTTCCACGAGACGCGGGGCGTCAAGCTGAAGCTGAGGCCCTGGGGCCGGGAGGACTTCCCAGAGGTGGGCATATTCGCCACGCGCTTCACCCAGAGGCCCAACCCCATCGCCCTCTCCATAGTCAAGATCGTGGAGGTGGACCCGCCGAGGCTCAGAGTCCTAGGCCTCGACGCGTGGAGCGGGAGCCCCGTGCTGGACATCAAGCCCTACGACCACCTCGACGTCGTCAACGAGTTCAGAACCCCAGACTGGTTCGAGGAGTTTTTCAAAGAGACACGCGGCGGCCTCCCCCGCTGGCTAGGCCCAAGCCGCTAAGGGCAACCGCGCATCTACCGCACACCAATGCCGCATCCCTTCACGAGGCCCCGCCAGCCCTAAACGGCAAGGCCACCAGCAACTATCAGCGGCATTCGGGGGGATCCGAGGTCTTCTAGAGCACGTTCCTGGGATGATGCCGGTGTTGTGAATCGATCACGCTGATCCCAGCCGCGGTTGCGGCTGGGGTGCCTACGCCGCTAGATGAAATTATGTAAGAGAGCACCGCGCCGCGGATCTAGACGGGGTAGCACCTCCCGCCCCGTCCTATTTGTCGCGTTTTACGTTGTATCTCCGCCGCTGTGTGCAGACTTGGAGTATGCAAACCATATATTATCCCGGCACAGCGGCGCGTCATGAAGGCTCCGAAACCCGGGCTTGAGGCGGCTGTGTTGGTGGCTGTGGGGCTGGTTGTGCTGGTGGTTGCGTTAACACAAAGCGATTTATCTAAATATCAAGATCCGCTGTTTCCGGGGGTGAAGATGGCGAAGCCAGCCACGTGCCAGTGGTTAATTTTCCAGGTCCCGTGTGATAAGGTGTTTACGCTGGGCTACGCTACGTGGCTGGGGTCTCAGGCGGCGTACGTCACTGTTTCCCACGGCTTAAATAACGGCGACGGCGTGTACCAGCCGTGCTACTACGACTGCGGCGGAGAGCCCTTTGTCGGAAAGATTTGGGACAAAGAGGATCCATATGTAGACGCCGCTGTGTTGAAAATTGAGCAACGGGGAACTCAAGCCTCGCCACATGTAGAGATATGCGGATTCAACCCCGCCCCCACCTCTGTCGATGGCTACTTCACAGACGCAGAATTAAAGTCGTATGTAGGAGGTTCTATATACTCGATGTACCGAATAGGATTTGTAACAGGTTGTAGAGGCGGTATAGCACAAGTATATGCATATGAACCCTATACATATGATGGACAGCCTTACTGCCTATTAGTGCTACAATCCACTGATCAATGGCAACCGACCGAGCAAGGCGATAGCGGATCTCCACTTTTCCAGATAAAATCAGTCTATACACTTGGAAATATGTGGTCGATAAAAATGGCGGGTATTCTCACTAAAGTGAGATATGTGGATAATCAGCCTGCGTATATAGAATTCCGCTCTGTGGATTGCGTTAATAGGTTCTATGGCGTTGCGTTTAGGTATGGTAGTTAGGTTTCTGCTTCTTTTACTAATTTCCGTCACATCGGCGGCCATATTTACATATCATAGTGAAGTTCATAGATTTGGCAATTTGTCCGTTGTATATTCGCTGAATGGAATACCTGCAACTGAGGTGAGGGTAGACGGCTGTATATACTACGTCGTGAGGAGCTACGATCCCGAGGTATCTAGGGCGTTTAAAGAGGCTGTGAAGAAGGTGGGAGAGACAAATGATGTGCTTGAAAAATGGCGCATTAGATTCGGATTGGATGTATGGCCTGTTATAGATATGGAACTGAGGGCGGCAAACTACAGCGGCCCCTTGGACTTCGTTTATTGTTGTGATACGGGAGCTGAAAAGATAACAGCTGTGAGATTATCAAAGGCCAGTAGGTGGGTAAACAAAACACTGTCTTTAGTAGAAAAAGTAGAGGGCGCTCTTAAAGAGGCAGGCGCTGAAGTGAGGAGCATATACGTAAGCGTGAGTCAGGGCTTTGCGGGGGTGGATGTGTTTGTGCGCCCCGGCAAAGGGGCTGGCCTTCTGGCTAAGGTTAAGAATAAGCTTGACAACGTGTTTAGAAGCTATGGAAATACGCCGTTTTTACTTTTGATAAACATACATGAGGCACCGCCGCCTTCGCCCTATATCAAAGGCGTTGATGAAGAGGAATTAAAAGAGAGATATGTTAAGTTATATAAAATTATTTTACAGATATATGAGGATATTGGCATGTCCGTTAAGCCGCATGACGATGTTTTAATAGGTATAAGACCTAACAAGGGTATTGTAATGTTGTTGAAAGCGCCTCCAAATGAAGATAACTTCCTCAAGACTTTAACAGAGAGAACCGTGAAGGAGTTCGGTACATGTCCCAACGGCACGATTGTTGAGCTGGCGAGAGATATAAGGGTTGAGGAACCTATCGGCGTGGAGATTCCGTGGGGACTGGTGATTACAGAGACGACAGCATTGGCGGTGGGAGCCACGGCGCTTATCTACTTAACTAGACGAATATTAAGGGGTAAGTAGCTCCCCTTCCCCATTCCAGGGTTGCCTGCGTTTTTTCCGCATGTACTACATAGGGACTGGCGCCGCCGGTTTTAACTAGCTGAGGCGCGCTTGGTGCGTCCAGGTGTTGAAATCACGAGGGGTTATTGATGGGCGCATAAAAGTTTATAACTACACAGAGGGTGTCGCCTTATGAGGAACATTCCTATTAACAGGGTTAGTGACTACGTGTGGGAGATTCCGCCTGGGGTGAAGCCTTGCCAGAAGGTGCCTGTGAGGATTTATGCAGATAGTGTGTTGCTGGAGAAGATGAAGAGCGACATGACGCTGGAGCAGGGTATTAACGTCGGTTGCCTCCCGGGGATCTATAGGTGGTCTATTGTCCTGCCGGACGCCCATCAGGGCTACGGCTTCCCCATCGGCGGCGTGGCTGCGATAGACGCCGAGGAGGGGGTCATCTCGCCCGGCGGCATTGGGTACGATATTAACTGCGGCGTGAGGGTGCTGAGGACAAACCTCACAGAGGACGAGGTCAGGCCGAAGCTGAAGGAGCTTGTCGACACGATATTTAGACTGGTGCCTCCAGGCGTCGGCGGCACGGGCCACCTTAGGCTCTCCCCGACGGAGTTTGAGAGAGTCCTCGCGGAGGGCGTTGAGTGGGCTGTGCAGAAGGGCTACGGCTGGGCTGAGGATATGGATTTCATAGAGGAGAGGGGTTCGTGGAAACTCGCCGACCCCTCTAAGGTCAGCGAGAAGGCCAAGGCGAGGGGTAGAGACCAGCTGGGGACGCTGGGCTCGGGCAACCACTTCCTGGAGATACAGGTGGTGGACAAGATATACGACGAGAAGGTGGCTAAGGTATTCGGCATCGAGAGGGAGGGCCAGGTGGTGGTTATGATACACACGGGTAGCCGCGGCTTCGGGCACCAGGTAGCTACCGACTACCTGCTCATAATGGAGAGGAAGATGAGACAGTGGGGTCTGAATCTCCCGGACAGGGAGCTAGCGGCGGCTCCTCTGAAGGACAAGGTGGCGGAGGACTACATCAAGGCCATGGCCTCCGCCGCCAACTTCGCATGGACCAACCGCCACATCATAATGCACTGGGTTAGGGAGGCGTTTAAGAAGGTGTTCGGCTCTATCGAGAAGGTGGGCCTCGAGCTGGTGTACGACGTGGCGCACAACATCGCCAAGCTAGAGGACCACGTTGTAGACGAGAGAGGCACCGTGAGGAGGGTGTGGGTCCACCGCAAAGGCGCCACCCGCGCCTTCCCGCCGGGGAGGTCCGAGATCCCGGCCAGGTACAGAGACGTAGGCCAGCCGGTGCTGATACCCGGCTCTATGGGGACCGCCTCGTGGATACTCGTGGGCACCCACGACTCTATGAAGTTCACCTTCGGCACGGCCCCGCACGGCGCGGGGAGGGTGCTGAGCCGCGAGGCGGCCATCAGGATGTACCCGCCGCACAAGGTGCAAGAGGAGATGTCTAAGAGAGGTATTATTGTACGTAGCGCAGAGACGGAGGTGATAAGCGAAGAGGCTCCCTGGGCTTACAAAGACGTAGACCGCGTCGTCGAGGCCGCGCACCAAGTAGGCTTCGCAAAGAAGGTGGTGAGGCAGAGACCTATAGGCGTCGTCAAAGGCTAACTTTACTTGTCGGCGGGGGCTACACCTATTTTCTGAACAATCTCGAAAACTAGCTGTCTAACTCTATGAAGAGCCAGCTCCACAGAGATCTCCGTAGCCCACCCCTCGTAGAAGTTTATGTGCATGGCGTTTGCCTGTGCCCACGCGTCGTGTACCCAGTCGCCTAGCTCAGCGGCGATTTTATCCTTATAGCGCCACAGCTCTCCGTGTGACGCCAGTCTAACGCCGTCGCGCCAGTAGGCGTAGGCCTTCACAGCCAGCGCCGCCGCCCCCCAAATCTTCTCACTAGCCTGCCTCAAATCACCAGCCCTCAACTCCTCCTCGGCGGCCCTCAGCAGATCTAAGGCGGCTTCGGCGTAGGCCTCCGCTCTGCTTGGGGGATCCACGTCTGCCAGCAGTCTCTCCAATACGTAGTCTTCAAGGGTGATGCCCTCTTTCTCAACTCTTTTGCGCAACTCCGTCACGACGCTTGCCGGAAGACGTATAGTCTCCACGACATTCCTCAAATTCCAGTTTATATTGGTGTCGGCGCCTTTCTCTTGGGATGTCGGCTTGAACAGGCGCCGTTTCTAGCGCTGGATCCATTCGACGCACTCTTTTAAATCACCTGCGTAGAGGGCGTAGCCCACTATCACCCCGTCGAATCCAAGGCGGCGGGCTGTCTCGGCGTCTCTGCAGTTTTTAACTCCACCTGCGTAGTATACCCTCTCTGCGACTCTCCTCAGCCTGCCCACGTCTATGTCTGCCTTGACGCCGCCTCCCGTGCCCTCCACCTCCACCGCCGTCACCACGACTGCGGCGTAGGGGCCGGCCTCTGCCAGCAGACGCACAGCCTCTTCAAGGGGTAAGGCTCTCTCCAGCCAGCCGCTTGTCAAGACGTGGCCCCCGCCGTAGTCTATCGAGACGGCTAGCCTCTGTCTGTAAAGCCCAGCTATCTCTGTGAACAGGTCCCAGTTTTTAAATGGCAACGAGCCGACGACGGCGTATTTACAGAGGGCGAGCGCCTCCTCCACAGCCTCCCTACTCCTCAGGCCGCCCCCCAGCTGGCACCTACCCCCGAGGATCTCCGCGACCCGCTTGATGACCGCCGTGTTGACCGGCCTACCGGCCTCGGCGCCGTCTAGATCCACCACGTGGACAAGAGGGGCTGGACTGAATCTATGGGCCAGCTCCACGGGATCGCCCTGGAAGATGTACCGCCCTCTCTCCCCCTTCACGCGCTTTACAGCCCTGCCTCCCTCTATGTCTATCGAGGGTATAATCACGGCCCCGCCTTGAGGCACTTTTTAATGTTTAACGAGAGGCGGCTCTACCGCCTCATTTCAGCGTTCCCTTTGTAGAGGTGCCCTGGCCGGGCGAGAGGGCGTGTCTCAACGCGAGGCCGAGGGCCTTGTGTGCGGCCTCTATCTTGTGGTGGGGGTCTAAGCCTCTGGCGTATATGTGGATGGTGGCCCTCGCCTCTGTTGCCAAGCTCCTCACGAAGTGGGGGAACATGGAGAGGGGGTAGCCCCCGATGGCTGTGTCCGGCAACCTCGTCTTCACCACCCAGTACACCCTCCCTCCGAGATCTACCGCGGCCAGCGCGATGCTGTCGTCCATTGGCACAACCGAGTGGCCGAACCTAGCGATCCCCTTCCTATCGCCCATGAGGGCGTCCAGCGCCCTGCCGAGCGCGATGGCGACGTCCTCTATTACGTGGTGGCCGTCGTCCAGCCTCCTCAGCTCCCTCGCGACGACTTTCCCCCCCAGCCCCGCGTACGTGAGCAGGGTCTCCACCATGTGTGTGAGGAAGGGGATAGGCGTGTCGACGGACACCTCGCCGCCTCGGCTCAGCTCCACGACCACCTCAGTCTCCAAGGTCTTCCGGGTGTAGGCGGCCATGTCTCCCCTCCTGTTTGTATTTATATAGGCTATGCATTAAGCTCCGTGGCCGTGGTGAGGGTCATCCCGTGTCTCGACATGGACGGCAAGGCGGGGGTCGTGGTTAAGGGGGTGAATTTCCAGGGTATTAGAGAGGTTGGCGACCCCGTGGAGATGGCTGTGAGGTACGAGGAGGAGGGTGCCGACGAAATCGCCGTGTTGGACGTCACAGCTACGCCGGAGGGGAGGGCCACCTTTATCGAATCGGTTAGGAGAGTGGCCGAGGCTGTGTCTATACCTGTCTTGGTTGGGGGCGGGGTGCGGAGCCTGCGGGATGCAGAGGCTCTGTTTAAAGCAGGTGCCGACAAGGTCTCTGTAAATACAGCCGCGGTGAAGAGCCCGGAGCTTGTGGAGGAGATGGCTAGAGAGTTTGGTAGCCAATCCACCGTGGTGGCCATAGACGCGAAGCTGGCCGGGGGCCGCTACGAGGTCTACATAGGCGGGGGCCGCGTGGCGACGGGGCTAGACGCGGTGCAGTGGGCGAGGAGAGTGGAGGAGTTGGGTGCCGGGGAGATACTGCTGACGTCGATTGACCGCGACGGGACCCGCTCCGGCTACGATGCTGAGCTGATTAAGAGGGTGGCCTCCGCCGTCAACATCCCCGTCATCGCCTCCGGGGGGGCCGGCGCGCTTGAGCACTTCCACGAGGCGGTCGCGGCGGGCGCCGACGCGGTGCTAGCCGCCTCCCTCTTCCACTTCAAAATCGTCACCATAGGACAGGTAAAGAGTTTTCTAAAGCAGAGGGGGGTGGCGGTTAGGCTCTAGTGGGCTTGGCGTGGGACCGCCACAGCTTAGAGGCCGGCTCAGCTCTGAAATTTACCAACCACGCCGCCGTGGGGATGTGGTTTTTCACTTGTTGGCTATATCAACCGCCGCGTCTTCTAAGGCATGTATGTTTTGACTCCGCGTTTCAACACTCTCCCCCTGGGGGAGAGGTGTGTGAAGTTGGTGGGCGAGGTGCCGGTGGTGCTCAACGAGCCGTGCCAGGGCCGGTACCTGGTGTTGAAGAGGGGGGAGGGCGTATATCCCGAATCTGCTTCTGTCGAGGAGTCTGTGTTCTACATAGCCGCTGGGTACCCGAAGAGGGTAGAGCTGAACGATGGGGCCCTCGCCGTCTCGGACGGGCTGGGCCTATTCCGGGGTTTTGCAAAGAGGGGGGTTTGGTGGGAGTTGGCCAGGGCGTTTAACGCGGCGCTGGCGGTGTACGCGAGTAGGTGCATATACTGTACGGCGTATATGGAGGCCGTATTTAAAAGCCGCCCACGTCTACAGGTGGGCAACGGCGTAGTTGCCAGCTTCGAAAAAACGCAGGTGGGTTACAGAGCCGTGGTGGTCTCCGGGCCTGGGCGTTCAGATGTTTTCAAATGGGTGGTGGAGACCCTCTTCCGCATCTCTACCTACATAAATGAAGTGGCTTTGGGGGCGACGGTTGACGCGCCTCTTAGCCTCTACCTACCGCCGACGCGTCCGGCGCCGGCCGGGGGATGGCTAGGCGCTGGGAGGCGGCCACTAATCGCCTCACCTCAGCGCATGCTCTCGGCGCCCAATACGACTGCCGTTTTGTAATCCCTAGATGTTGAGGGCATGTGCAACTCATCTTGAAGCCTGCCGCGGGGAGCGCCGCTAGGCGTGTAGTTAGCAATGCTAATAAATAGGGAGAGTAGGGGAGGCATGAGGAGAGGCTTTCCGCGGGATGTCTTGGAATCCGTTAGTAAGATTATTGACGATGTGGAGGGTGGGGGGCTGAGCGCGGCTTTGGAATACTCCAGGCGGCTTGACGGCGTTGTCCCAGAGAATCACCTAGTAGCGCCGAGGCCTGGGGGAGATGTGGAGGTGGTGTCGGCGGCCCTCGCCGCGGCCGAGTCGCTTAGGAGGTTTTACGAGAAGATGGCGCCTCCATCTGCGGCGGATTACTATAGCGGTGTGTTGAGGACGGCGCTGTGGAGGCCTGTCAGGAGCGTGGGGCTGTACGTGCCCGCGCGTTATATATCTACTCTCATCATGCTGGCGGTTCCCGCTAAAATCGCAGGAGTCGACGAGATATACGTCGTAACGCCGCCCCGCGGCGTTACAGACGAGTTGCTGGCTGTGGCGAGGGAGCTCGGAGTCAAGGCGGTGCTCGCCATTGGAGGACCCCACGGCCTCGCCTACGCGGTGCACCACTTGGGGGTTGACATGCTGGCGGGCCCCGGCGGGTTGTACGTCCAAGCGGCTAAGTACCTGCTCTCTCAACACGTCGGGATAGACGGCATAGAGGGCCCCACTGAGCTTGTGGTGTACGCAGAGTCCGTAGCGCCCGACACGGCGGCCAGGGGGGCGCTGGCCCAGCTGGAGCACGGCCCCACCTCATTTGCCTACGTCCTCTCACCAGACCCCGAACTGCTGAGAGGCGTAGAGGAGATATACAAGAGGGAGAAGACGTCTTCAATGGGGCCTCTGGAGACGAGAAGAGTCTCCGGCGTGGAGGAGGCTGTGAATCTCATCGAGAGAATTGCCCCCGAGCACCTGGAGGTGTGGGGGAGGAGGGAGGTGGCCTACAGAGTCAGGAACGTGGGCGCCGTGTCTGTCAACATGCCGAGCCCCTATCTCGACTACGTGGCGGGGATCAGCCACGTCTTGCCCACAGGCGGCTCGGCGAGGTGGCGGGGCATCGTGACGCCGCTTACCTTTATGAAGGCCGTCGGCATAGCCGAGGCTGTGGGCGAGCTGGCCCTGCTAGAGGCCGCCAGGAAGCTGGCGGAGTACGAAGGCTTTCAACTCCACCGCAGGGCGTTGCTATGACGTGCCAGGTGCTGGAAAAGCTTGAGGAGGTCATCCGACGGAGAATCGCCGAGGGCAACCCCCAGAGCTACACATACCGCCTATACGCATCGGGCGTCCCCACGGTAGCCCGGAAGGTCGGCGAAGAGGCGGTGGAGGTGGCCGTGGCGGCTTTGTCAGAGGGGAGGGAGAGGGTGGTGGCCGAGGCGGCTGACCTCCTCTACCACCTCTTGGTGTTGCTAAACGCCCTCGGTCTTTCTCTTGCGGATGTCTGCGGCGAGTTGGAGAGGCGGATGAGGTAGCGGGGCGGCGGCTCAGCAACTCTTCAGCTGCAGCAGGTATATCGGCAGATCTCTCTTGGTGACTATCTGCACCCCCCTGGGGTAGCTCCTCCGGGCTCTGGACGTCTTTATTTCCAGCCTGTGGCTCCCCGCGACTATGTCTATCTCTGTCCTATTTCTGTAGTAGTAGACGGAGCCGCATGTCCTGTAGAGGTGTTCCTGGGCCACGTGTTCAAGTAGCGTAGATTCGTCAGTCGACCTCCCGGTCCACCAGGCCAGGGCTCTGTATATCAGGGGATCTCTAAAGAAGATTTTTTTCTCCCGGCGGAGGTTTGGCTTGTCCCCCTCTAGCAGATACGCCACCCCCACCAGATAGAGATCTCTGAGAAACTCTACATATTCGCGGACTGTGTTGTGAGATATCCCAACCTCCTGGGCCACGGCGTGGTAAGACAGAGGACTGGGGACCTTCTCCATGATGGCGCCTACTACTTCTTTTAGGAGCTGGGGGCTCCTCCCGTGTCTATACGTCTCAGAGACCACCGCGTCGATAAGTGAGGCGGCGGCGTCCGGGTGTCCATTTATAGACTTGGGAAACCCACCCCTCTTTAAGTACTCCTCAAACAAGGCCTCAACCACGGCGGGGTCTCTCGCCTCTCCGTAGAGCACAGTTGCGAACTGGGGGAAGCCCAGCGGCAGGACAACCACATCTCTTCCGCTCCCCCTCCGACCTGGAAATTTTTCTGGAGTTTTCAACAGCTCAACAGCCGAAGATCCAGTCGCTGTGACCACCGACCTCTCCAAAGCCCCGGAGTCTATGTAAAACTTGACCACCCTCCACCACCCTCTGAGAGAGGTCACTTCGTCGAGGAATATATATAGCCGCTTGACGCCTCTCGCCTCAGCCCTAGCCAGCACCCAATGCATCACCTCTCTAAACTCCCTCAGTGAGACCACGGAGTCCAGGTCGACATAAACCACAGACTCCGGTGGGACGCTCTCGAGCAGGTGCTTAATGAGAAACTTCACGCCGGTGGTTTTCCCAGTCTGCCGCGGTCCGTAGACAAAATTAAGAGCAGGTGGGGCGAGGGATAAGTGCTCTATCCATTGAGGAATCCACCTAACTCTCTCCGACGCCCAGCGCCTAAGGTGTATATCCCTCTCGGACCAGTCTGGGTCGAACCACCACGGGTTGCTCCGCTCCAACGTCTCCATACCAGCAACCGGTGCCTTAAATATAAATCTTTGATACCAAACTGACAACTACACGCAGTTTGCTTGTCAGTATTCTATCAATGTTGCGCGAGGTATTTCAAAATCCCCCTCGCCGCTAGAACCCCGGTGGCCGCGGCGACGTTTATGCCGCGGGAGAGGCCGGCGCCGTCGCCCGCGACGAATAAGCCGGGTACTGTAGTCATCAGGTTTGCGTCTACCGCAGGCCTCGCGGAGTAGTACTTAATCTCGGGGGCGTAGATAAGCGTCTGTGGGCTCGCTACGCCGGGGGCCAGCTCGTCGAGCTTCTTCAACCCCTCTATTATATCCTCAACAATGCGGTGGGGCAACGCGAGGGATATGTCGCCAGGCGTGACGTCTTTAAGCGTGGGAGATATACTCGACCTCCTAATACGATCCCAGGTGGATCTCTGCCCCCTCTCCAAGTCGTAAAGCCTCTGGATGAGCGGCTTGCCGCCCCCCAGCTTGGTGGCCAGCCTGGCGATTGACTTGCCGAACTCAAGCG
>NZ_JBMFKV010000053.1:0-11734 GCF_049971835.1 Pyrobaculum sp. | reverse complement strand
GGTCCCTGTGGCGTAGGCCTGCGTGGGTTCAAATCCCACCCCCCGCACCTCTACGTCAATTCTCGTCACTAAGAGACTCGCCGTGATCGAGATTTAATGAATTAGGAGACACAACAAACCGGCGTAAAGAAGCCATGTACGGCCTGGTGGATAGAGTAGGCGCTTCAGATAGGGTAGAGGGCAAGCGACGAAGAGGCGTTGAGAAAAATACCCATGATAGAAACTTCACAACCATGGCAATTATCCGCATGACCAGCGACCAGACGCGGGCAACGCCTCCATAACGCGGCCACAGCCGCCAAAGATCTGTCGCTAGCCCACGCCGGCTCCTAGAGTTGGATACAGAGGCAGTCTAAGGAGGAGGCGCATAGATTTACCATAGAGGCACGCCGGGGAGGGGGGTGCAAACCACCCAATCCAACCCCCTTCCGAAATAAAACTCACTGGTGCGGCGGCCGGGATTCGAACCCGGGATCAACGGCTTTCTACGGCTTCCCGTGGGAGGCCGCCATCCTAAACCAGGCTAGACTACCGCCGCCGAGACTGTATAGAAAAAGTTGGTTATAAAGTTTATCCGTAGAAGTACTGCTTGCCTTCTGGGGTGAACTCGATGGTGTCTTTGTCGTAGTTGTAGTAGCCGACTTCGATGTAGGTGGGTTTGCCGTCTTTCATGGCGACGCCCCACAGCAGGAAGTTGGGGTTTGCCCTGTCTCCGTTTTCGTCGAGGAGCACCACGCCGGTGGCGCCTTTGTATGTGCCTTGTCTGCCCCACTGCTCGAGGGTGGCCCTCACCTTGTCGGGGTCGTCTGTGCCTATGGTTGCCATTATCTCACCAAGCATCTTGATTATGTCGTAGGACTGGGGGGCTGGGGTTATGGGCTCTGCCCCGCACTTCTCTTTGAATTTCTGGTAGAACTGTTTGTACTCGGGTGTGGTGGGGAGAGCCCAGTTGGCCGTGCCGACTATTTTACCTTTGGCCATTACGTCTCCGCCTTCTTGTAGTAGGATGGGTGAGAAGGCCATTCCCTCCGTGCCGATTAGCCTGGCTTTTGACAGCACGGGGTCCTGGCCTATTGCCTTGAGGACTACGGAGCCGTCGTCTTCAAAAGACACGATGACCAGGGCAAAGTCGGGGCCTACCAAGTCCTTAACTTCTGTGGAGATCTTTCTCACAGCCTCGGGGGCGGCTTGTGGGAAGACCTTGGGGTCTGGGTCGTAGGCGGCTACGGAAACCAGCTTGAAGCCCCGCTTAGCCGCCTCTTTCTGGAGCTCTAGGTAGAGGCCCTCGCCGTAGGGGTCCTTCCTGTATATAAGCGCCACGTTTTTGACGCCCAGCTCTTTTAGGATGGCGCCTATTGCTCTTATCTGCTTGGCGTCTGTCCCCACGATTCTATACAGCCAGTCGTTGGGTATGGCTAACAGCGACGAGGTGGACCAAGCGCTGAATAGGATTATTTTGTTCTGGTCGGCGAAGGGCTTTTCTCCAGACGCCTCTCTGCTGGTGAGCCCCGCGTGCACGGCCCTCACACCCCTGGCGTAGAGGGCTTGTAGCTTCTGGAGCGCCACGTTGGGATCTAGCTGGGTGTCCTCTACGTATAGCTCAAATCTATATCCCTTGTTTGCGTACTCGGCGTTTAGCTCGTCTATGGCTAGTTGCGAGGCGCATTGGGCTAGTTTTGCGTAGCTACTGAAGCCACCTGTGAGCGGGAGGAGCGCGCCGAGTTTAAACACCTGTGTTGGCCTTTGTTGTCCTCCGGTTGTTAGTAATATTCCAACGATCGCGAGTATTACCACAAGTACCCCTATTATTATGTATAGAGTTTTCGAAGCCATAATTGGCTGTATTGGACTAGTATTTAACGTTTTAAGGTTTATTAACTTGGTTTTTTGGGGGCACGTGTCTGAGGTTTTGAGAGTTGAGAAGCTGGAGGCGGGGTATGGCAAGTTTCATGTGCTTTTTGGAGTTGACTTGACGGTTAATTCAGGTGAGATAGTAGTGTTGCTTGGCCCCAACGGCGCTGGGAAGTCTACTTTGTTGAACAGCATAGTGGGGATGGCGGACGTCTATTCTGGGCGCGTCGTTTTGCTGGGACGAGACATTACTGGCGATCCGCCTCACGAGGTTATGAAGATGGGCATGGCTTACGTCATGCAGTCTCCTAACAACTTCGGCACTCCGAACATCTTCGGCGAGCTTACCGTGTACGAGAATCTCGTGGCGGCGTCAGCCGGGGTGCCTAGGGAGGAGGTTGGGAGGAGGATTGAGGAGGTGTACAGCATCTTCCCGAAGCTGAGGGAGTTAAGGGATAGAAAGGCGAAGTTTCTCTCGGGTGGGGAGAGGCAGATGTTGGCTATTGGGCTGGGGCTTATGAAGAAGCCGAAGTTGTTAATGCTTGACGAGCCGACGGCGGGGCTGGCTCCTAAGCTTGTCAGCGACTTCTTCACAGCTATTAGAGACATTAGGGATAAGCTGGGTATCTCTATCTTGTTGGTGGAGCAGAACGCCAGGAAGGCTCTTGAGATTGGCGACAGGGCGTATGTGCTGGTGACCGGCAGGGTTAGGTACAGCGGTGGCGCTAAGTCGCTGGACGAGGCAAAGTTGGCAGAGCTGTTTCTTGGAGGGTAGCTATATTAACACAGCTGTTGAAGCTGGTATGGAGTTGCCGCCTAATGCGAGGTATAAGGTGTTTAAGACAAAGAAATACTCAATATACTACCTGCTGGATGACGTGGAGGTGAAGGGGGAGCCGGAAAAGAAGTTTGTGCGTGGGGGGCACGTGTTTTACTTCTTTGGGAGTGTTGTGGTGATTAAGCCTGTTAAAGAGTCTTCTCAAGTTCAAGAAGTTCCTTCAGCCTAATCCGCGTGGTTTTGCCGTCGGGGGTCTCTCTTACAATTACGAAATCGAGGAGGCCGCGTTTGAGCTCTTCCATGGCTATGAGCACGGGGTCCGTCGTGCCGACCTCCTGCACGTCTACAAGCGGCTGGGCCCCCATGGCGAGTTGTATAGCCCGGGCGCCGATTATACGCGCCACCTCGTATTTAGTAAGGCGTGGGGGGTAGAACTCTCTTTTGTTGAGAGCCTTCTCCAGGAGTTCAACCAGTTTGTTGATGCGGTCTACTAACTCTGCGGTGGATAGCGTCTCCACGACATGTGGGCAATAGAGTTGGTTTATAACATTTTCAACCTAGAAAACGAAAAGAGCTGGGAGGGAAAAATTAGTCGAATTTAGTCTCTTCCTTCTTCTCCTCCCCCTCCTCGCCCTTCTTGCCCTTCTTCTCCTCCTTCTTCGGGGCGCCGGCGGCGATTATGTCGTCGATGCGTAGTATCATTATCGCGGCCTCCACCGCCGATTTAATTACCTGCTTCTTGACTATTAACGGATCCCACACGTTCATCGCCGCCATGTCGGTGATCTTGCTGCCGTGCACGTCTACGCCGGCTGCGACCTCGCCGTTGTCGTGTCTCCTCCTGAGCTCGGCGATGGCGTCTACGGGGTCAAGACCCGCCGTCAGCGCCAGAATTGTCGGTATGTGCTCAACGGCGTCTGCGAACTTCAGAGCCGCCAGCTGTTCCTTGCCCGGTAGCTTCCTGGCGTACTCCCTCACCCTCCTCGCCACCTCCACCTCGAAGGCGCCGCCTCCGGGCACTATCTTTGGCTCTCTGAACAAGTCGCGCGCTACGTGCAACGCGTCTTGTAGCGACCTCTCCACCTCGTCTAGTATCCTGTCGCTACCGCCTCTCACTAATATAGTCACGGCCCTCGGGTTGGGGATGTCCTCCACGAACACCATCTTCTCCTCGCCGACTTTCCTCTCCTCTACGAGGCCCGCCGTGCCGAGGTCCTCGGGCCTCGCGTCTTTGATTGACGTGATTATCTTGGCGCCGGTGGCCCTCGCTAGCTTCTCGATGTCGCTACGCTTTACTCTCCTCACCGCGAGGATTCCCTTCTTGGCTAGGAAGTGTTGCGCCACCTCGTCGATGCCCTTCTGCGTGATCACGACGTTGGCGCCTATCGACGCCAGGTGGTCAACGTAGGACTTCAAGATCTCGGCCTCCTGGTCTAGGAAAGCCTTGATCTGGTCTGGGCTCGTTACTGAGATCTTCGTGGTCCACTCGGGCTTCTCTATCTCTAGAGGCGCGTCTAGTATTGCTATTTTGGCGTTGGTGACGCGCTTCGGCATGCCGGGGTGCACCACCTCCTTGTCTAGGACGATGCCGCGCACTAACTGCGTCTCGTAGATAGACTTGCCCTTCTTCTTCTCTATCTTTACCCAGTCGAGGTCTAGATAGGGCTTGCCGTCTCTCATCTCCATGGCCTGCATGGCGGCCTCCACCACCAGGCCGGCGAGGTAGTCCCTAGTCTCGGCGACTACCTTCGAGGAGAGGGCGCTGGAGACGACCTTAAGCAACTGCTCTTTAGTTAGCTCGATGGGTTTGGCAATCTCGTCGGCTACCTTAAGCGCGTAGTCTGCGGCTTTCTTGTATCCGTCTATGACGATAGTTGGGTGTATACCCTCCTCCAACAGCTCCTCGCCCAGCTCTAGTAATTTGCCGGCGAGGACCACTACTGTGGTGGTGCCGTCGCCTACCTCTGCGTCTTGTGCCTTGGCCACCTCAATCAACAGCTTAGCAGCCGGGTGCTGGACCTCCATTTCTTTTAGTATCGTCGCGCCGTCGCCGGTGATGGTGACGTCGCCAAAGGCGTCGATTAGCATCTTGTCCATGCCTCTGGGCCCTAGAGACGTCGCCAGGATTTCGGCGATTACCTTAGCCGCCTGTATGTTAGAACGGCGCGCGTCTACTCCGGTGGTTCTCTGACTGCCTTCTTTTAATATCATTACGGGAACGCCTGTTTTAGGAGCTTGCTGTGACATGGCTTGACATAAATTGTGCATATAAAAACTTTTCCATCATATGGAGGACAAGCCGGCTCCTCCTAGCTCTGTGGAAACGCTTTGGCCAAGGCGAGGATAGACCGCCACCTCGCCTCGACATCTTCCTCCAGCGCCTTGACCTGCTCCTCAGTCATGTGGGCAAATCTGCCCTGTAGCTTCAGGTACTCCATCAAAGGCCTCCTTTTGGCTCTATCAGCGTATACCGTGCTGGGCGGGTTTAACCTAAAGTGGCCGTGGTCGTACTCCCAGAGAATCCAGACACCTGTCTCGACGGCGAGTCTCGCCACCTCCACGGTCTTGGCGGGGTCGAACCTCCACCCCGGCGGGCACGGCGTATGTAGGTGTATGAACTTGAACCCCTCAACCTTGGCGGCTCTTTTTAGTTTTCTGTAGAAGTCTTGTGGATAGGCTATGCTGGCGGTTGCTACGTAGGGAACGCCGTGCATGGCCATTAGGAGGGCTACGTCTTTCTTCCTCTCGCGCTTGCCCATGGGGGTGGTGGTGGTCCACGCGGCTAGCGGCGTTGAGCTACTGCGCTGTATGCCCGTGTTCATGTAGGCCTCGTTGTCGTACATAATGTAGATGATGTTGCTGTTCCTCTCAGCGGCGCCGCTTAGAGTCGCGAAGCCGATGTCTGAAGTCCCGCCGTCGCCTGCCCAGACGACCGCGTGGCCCTTAATGCCGAGGGATCTGTACGCCTCAGCTATACCAGTGGCCACGGCGGCGGCCGAGGCAAAGGGCACGTTTAAAATAGGCATTGCGACGCCGGACTTGGGCGACAGGCCCTGCACTACCGAAGCGCAGCTAGCTGGTATCGTCAACACAGCCTCCTCGCCCAGCGCCATTCCCAAGATTTTCAAGCCAATCATCATGCCGCAGCCGGCGCACGCAGCGTTGCCGGGAACCACGTATTTCTTCTTCGGAAGCTGATCTATGCGGAAGCTCATACTACAAACTCCACTTCTCTGTAACTTCCGTCTAGGGCTTTTTGTATAGTTTCGTAGAAGTTCTGGGCGTCGAAGTCGACGCCAGCTATGCCAGCTACTATATTCACCACCCTGGCCCTTGAGAGAAGCGCCTTGATCTCAGTCCCCAGTACTCCCCCCAGCGGGGTTATGTCTCTATCGTATACAACAACTCTTTCGTACTGATCTAGCTTGGCCACCTCCTCCTCGGGGAACGGCCTTATGAATCTCACCCTCATTAACCCAACGGAGATGCCCCGCCTCCTGAGGCTCTCCACGGCCTGCTTCGCGTCGCTACACCAAGCCCCCATACACACCACGACGTTCTTCGCATCGTCCGCCTTGTACCACTCGACCAGCCCCCCGTAGCGCCTCCCCGTTAGCCTTCCATACTCCTCGTCGACCTGGCTTACTATCTTCTTCGCCTCCCTCTGCGCCGTGTACACGGTTGCTATCTTGTGCCTCGCGTGATCTCTATTGTCTGAAGGCAGGTTGCCGAATGTAACAGCCTCGCCCGGGCGTAGCAACAACGGCACGTCCGGCCTACGGGGCGGCAGGAATTTATCAACCAATTCCTGAGGCGGCAACTCGACTGGTTCCGTCGAGTGGCTGAGGACGAAGCCGTCCAGCCCCACCGCGGTGGGGAGAACCGCAGTCTCCGCAATTCTAAATGCCTGTATTGTCAAGTCGAGCACCTCCTGCACAGTCTCCGCCATAGCTATCAACCACCCCGTGTCTCTGAGGACTAGTATGTCGTTGTGCTCCACGTGTATATTCCAAGGCGGGCCGATGGTGCGGGTGACGACAGCCATGACAACCGGCGCCCTGCTGAGGGCGGTCCACCAAGTTGCCTCATACATGTACAGCAACCCGTGAGAGGACGTGGCTGTAAACGCCCGCGCGCCAGCCATCGCCGCGCCGTAGACGACAGACATCGCTGCGAATTCCGACTCCACGTTGACAAATCTGGCGTTTAATTCCCCCCTCTCTACGAACTCTGAGAGCTTCTCGACAATAGACGTCTGTGGAGTGATGGGGTATGCCGCTATTACATGGGGCTTCGCCATCTTGACGGCGTAAGCTACGGCGTAGTTGCCGGTAAGAGCAGTTTTCTGCGCCGCCAGCGCCTTCATACCTCTTCCTCTGGCTCCATATCTATAGCCTTTACTGGGCAGACCTCTGCACAGATGCCACAGCCCTTGCAGTAGGTGTAGTCAATTTTCACCTTCTCGCCCTTCTCCCAGTCGATTACCGACTCCGGGCAGTAGAGCCAACAAAGTCCGCAGTCTATACACTTCCCAAGATTCACCACTGGTCTATAGGTGCGCCACGTGCCGGTGACGCCGGCGGACGCCGGCGCGGGTTTTGAGATAGGCAACACAATAGACTTAACGCATTCCATTTATATATTTTATAGTGGTTTATAGAACCATAAAAGTTAGAGGCGATTTGTATAAAATACGAGAGGCGAGAATACAGCTACCTAATTCATACATCTAAAGTTTAGATAAAATTAATAAGTAAATGAAGTTAACCCCATCATGCGTGAGGTGATTTTTCTCGGCCGCGGGGGGCAGGGCGCCGTCACTGCCGCCCAGCTCTTGGCTTACGCCGCCTCTCTAGAGGGTAAAAAGGCGCAGGCCTTGCCCGAGTTTGGAGCTGAGAGGAGGGGGGCCATCGTGAGGGCTTACCTAAGGATAGGAGAGGCTCTTCTCCACTCTTCAGTGAAGAAGGCGGACTACGTCGTGGTGTTAGACGGCCGTATTATTGAGCAGGTAGATGTTAGGCAGTACGGCAAGCCCGGCGCTGTGTATATAGTAAACGTCAAGTTGCCGTCGGATTGGTATATATCTATCGACGCGACGTCGATCGCGCTTAAACACGGCCTTGTAGTAGCGGGGTGGCCCGTGGTCAACCTCATAATGGCGGCCGCGTTTGCGGCAGTTAGCGGGTTGGTGACGCTGGAAAGCATCGTAAAAGCGGTGCCTGAATACGTGCCTAGGAGGTATGTAGAGGCTAATATAAAAGCAGTGGTTGAGGGATATGAATTAGCGAAGAGATTAGTAGAAGCTCGCTAGGGCCAGCGGCCGCTGTCAATTGAATAAATATCGGCGTCGGGCGTCAACACGCCTCTGGCATCCACAACGACCTGCGAGTTCATTAAGCTTAACAACACACTTGCCTTAATTCTGTACGCCGAATGGTCGGTGGATATGATCACGACGTCGGCGCCCTTTACTGCAGATTCGAGGTCTTGAGTAAGCGCGATACCCCACCTGGTTAATAACATATCTTGTTTAACATAGGGGTCGTGTACTGTTATCTGTTCTGGCTTTATCCCCACTTTCAACAAGGCGGCGATGATGTCGTATGTGGGGCTACCTCTTGTATCATCTACATCGCCTCTAAACGCCAGGCCCAGGATCACGATTTTGGCCGCCGCTGGGTTGACGCCGTGTTTCAACATGGCGCGTAGCGCCGCGAAGGCCACTTCCTCCGGTTGCTTCTCGTTTATGAACCGGGCTGTGCGCGTCAGCGGCAGATCCACGCCGTGTCTGGCGGCAGTCCACATGAGGAAGTAGGGGTAGATAGGTATGCAGTTGCCGCCCACGCCGGAGCCGGGCTTGTGGACGTGGCTGTAGGGCTGGCTATTAGCCGCCTCTCTCGCTCTTCTAAATGAAATTCCTAGGGCGTTTGCGAGTTTGGCCATTTCATTTGCCGCCGCTATGTTCACGTCGCGGTACACGCCCTCCAGCAACTTCTCAAACTCCGCCTCCCTGGTGCTCTCCAAAACCAGGACGCCCCTCTTTGCAACTTGTCTATATAGCTCCGCGGCCTCCTCTGCGCTCCTCGGCCCCACCCCCGCCACAACTTTGGGGTAGTTCTCCACTATGTCTTTCAAGGCGTGGCCCACCATTACCCGCTCTGGGCTGTACGCGAGGTAGAAGTCCTCCTCGGCGACCAGACCCGAAGCGCCCTCCAGCACGGGCCTCACCACCTCCTCAGTGGTGCCGGGGGGCACGCTCGACTCAACGATTACGAGGTCGCCTTTTTTAAGCCCGGCCCCTATGGACCTCGCCGCGGATGTCAAGGCGGAGAAGTCCACGTCTATCGCCGTGGCGGACTTTTTTAGGAATACCGGCACGGCCACTATCTTCACGTGGCTTCTTATCGAGGCCACCACGCCGTCTGTAGTAGCTGTGAACCTGCCGCTTCTAATGGCGTGGGTAAGTACATCAACTACGTCTTTCTCCACGTACTCCACGACGCCGTTGTTTAGCCTCTCCACCTTCCCGGAGTCTATATCTACGCCTATTACCCTGGCGCCTGCCAAGGCCCACGCCGCGGAGAGGGCCATCCCCACGTAGCCCAGTCCATACACGGCTACTACGAGCTCGCCGCGTCTTAAGAGGTCGGCCAGCACGGGGGTGGAGATAACCTTTTTTAAAAAGGTCACCACCGCCTCTGGTGGAGATCTATGTCATTGGGTACGGCGGCTGGATATCAAACCCCCATCTAGGCTACACCTCTCTATATGTCAAGACCGACGTTGGTATTCTCATAGACGCGGGGGAGTGCACCTACGCAAAAATGGCCGCGTGCGGCCTGCCGTGGCCCGACGCGGTGTTTATAAGCCATAGACACGGCGACCACATACTCGGCCTACCTACCTTCATGCTCATGGCGAGGAGGCTCGGCAGGGTGCTGAGGGTAGTTGCTAATAGAGACGCGGTTGAAGCCTCCCGGGCTCTGGCGTTGGCAACCGGCATCGAGAACGCTTTGCAACATGTCGAGTTTGTCGAGGCGAGGGGTGCCTTGAAGATTGGAGACACCCAGCTGTCCTTTGCCCCAACGTCACACCCCGTGGAGACGCTGGCGGTGAGGATCGAACACGGGGGCAGGTGTGTTGTGTATAGCTCAGACACGGCGCCGTCGGAGGGCGTAGTTGAGCTTGCGCGTGGTTGCGACTTGTTAATACACGAAGTCTCTGGGAACCCGGGGCAGGAAGAGGAGGCCCACAGAGTTGGCCACAGCACGACGGCCGACGCCATTGAGTTGGCGCGGAGGGCCGGGGTCAAGATGTTAATGCCCATACACTTCTACCTAGAGCCGCCGGTCGTGCCCCCCGGCGTTACTGTAGTAATCCCGGCACCCTGCGGCAGATTTACGATATGACCTGCTACCGGCTGGCAGGTCGCCGGGACCTCTTCGCCTTCCCCTACCCCATAGCAATATGGAGGGACCCGCCGTCGTCTGTGGAGTTTGTGAAAAATCTCGCGGAGAGCTACGGGGCTGTGCATATATACACGGTGGGCGATGTGGTGACTCGTAATTTCCTCAGCCAAGGCCTCGTGCCCACCTCGGCGGCTATTGATGAGAAGACGAGGAGAGGTGTCAAGGTGGAGCAGCTAAACCTCTTTAAGAGAGTTATTAGAGTCGTCAACCCCCCCGGGTATATTACAGAAGAGGCCTGGGCCGCCGTGGAGGAGGCCGTGGGGGGCGGGGTGGTTATTAAAGTAGAGGGCGAGGAGGACATGTTGTCCCTGGCGTTTATTAAGCTAGCCCCGCCGAGGTCTATTGTGGCCTATGGCCACTACATGGGGGCTCTCATAGCAGTGCCAGTGGACTGGTATAGGAGCTATATCTTAAAGCTGTTTGACTACCTCGAAAAGTGTTAAAAACGCCACTTAAAAAAGAGGCATGAAGCCAGTTACTATTCTAGCCATAGCCGTTCTGGTATTCGCAGTCTTGGCCGCGGTTATCGTATATAGCAACTTAATCTCTCAATCTCAGCCACAAGCGTTTTCTACAACGTCGGCGGGTGGTTTGCCGTTGCCCAACTGGGCTATAACGTTCGGCGACCCCAAGGCGCCTATTACGTTGATAGAGCTATTCGATCTACACTGCCCCTACTGCGCGATGGCGCATGAACAGCTAGATCCTTTATATAGAGAGTTGCTAAAAACGGGGAAATTGAGGTTGGTATTCCTAGACCTTATAGTGCACCCAGAAGCCGCGCCGGCGCATCAATATCTCCACTGCGCCTATAACCAACTTGGTAACAAGACGTACGACTTGATAACGCAGCTCTACAAGATCTTCCTCAGCGACGGCGCACAGAAACAGCTCGAGATATTGCAGGGCTATAGGTGTACGAATACGCCGAGTAAGTCAGTTTTTGACAGCGCTGTAAAAGAACTTCTAAGTGCCCTGGCGCAAAAAGGCGTGGCTATTAGACAGCTAGGCACGCCGACGTTCATAATTATAAAAAACGGCACCATTAACGTAGTGGTTGGCGCAGACGTGGCGCGCGTGATCTCTCTAATTAGTCAGTAGCTGGGGGTATCAATTCCTCTCTTTCCCTAAACAGGGCTACCGTCCTCGCGTGTTCTAACATCCTCGCGACCTCTATATACCCATGCTCATAGAACTGGTCTATCAGCCTTGTTAATTCTTCGACTAGTGATGAGTTTGGCTTCATAGATAGGCAAATGTGATGGATATATAAATGTTTTGCCTACTGACTATGTAATTTTCGTTAATTATAGAAATCAGACAGCTGCCGCGACTTCACCTCTCGTAATTGGTCGGGCTCATCACTAATATTAGCGATGAGTTGAGGCTATAAAGTGAAGTACGAGGTAGACAGGAAGAGGCGTGTCATAAAGGTGGTCCCGGAGAGGGAGGAGGATCTGTACTTCATCTACCTGCTTATCGACATGGGCGACGTGGTGCGTGGGTGGACTGTCAGAGAGTACAAGCCTCTTGGAGCAAAGGAGGGGGAAAGGATGAAGATGTACCTAGGGATTAGGGTGGAGGCTCTTGAGTATCACAAATTCCGTGGCAGTCTGAGGGTGAGGGGGACCGTCGT
>NZ_JBMFKV010000052.1:0-11960 GCF_049971835.1 Pyrobaculum sp. | reverse complement strand
CTCTCAGCCTGCCAGTTAACGTAGACGCCTTGGAGATAGTGAAGGTGGAGGCTACTTACGTACTTGTGGTAGAGAAAGACGCGATTTTCCAGCGTCTTGTGAGAGAGAAGTTCTGGAGCCAGGAAAACGCCATATTAGTTACGGCGAAGGGCATGCCGGATAGAGCGACTAGGCGGTTTATTAGGAGGTTGAATGAGGAGTACAAGCTCCCGGTATATGTGCTCACAGACGGCGACCCCTACGGGTGGTACATATACTCTGTCTATAAAAGTGGGTCAATTAAGCTGAGTTATGAAAGCGAGCGCTTAGCTACGCCGGATGCCAAGTTTCTGGGGTTGACCGCCACGGATATAGACGCCTACAAGATATCTGACAACTACGTCATTGCGGCAAATGACCGCGATATTAAGAGAGCCCAGGAGTTGCTTAGGTATCCCTGGTTCCAGAAGCCTGAGTGGACTCGTGAAGTGAATCTATTCCTGAAGAAAAAGAAGAAGGTGGAAATAGAGGCGCTTTCAACACACGGCCTGAAGTTTCTACATGACTACCTCAGAGATAAGATACGCGGCAAGAAGTTTATCGACTAGTATATAGAGGTCAGACATTGCTCTTTTGGAGTTGGGTGTAGTATATTTATATATGTTTTCTATTTAGAGCTATGCGAGGAGAGGTTAGAAAGGTCCAGCTAACCGGGGGTGCGACTCTCATTGTGAGTCTTCCGAAGGAGTGGGCAAAGCGCATTTCGCTATCCCCAGGTGACGAGGTGATGGTGGTGACTCAGCCCGACGACACGCTGGTCCTCATACCGAAGAAATTAGGAAAGCGCGCTGGAGTGATGGCTGAACTCGTCATCAACCGGCCGCTGGATGTGGCTGAGCTGGAGAGGCTCTTCATGACTTTGTACATAGGCGGCGCGGAGGTTATTGTGGTGAGGTTCTCGCAGGTTGCTATGAGTCTGCGGAAGCAGATTAAGGAGTTTATACGGAGGCGTATAGTCGATATGGAGATTGTGGAGGAGGCCAGCGATAAACTGATTGTACAGTCAATGGTGTCGACTACGGAGCTGGCCGTCATGGACATAGCAGTGAAAATGCTACGGCTGGTGAGTAACATGCTCAGCGACTTGGTGGCAGGCTTGGAGAGAGATGACGTGGCTATGTTGAAAGATATTATAGAGAGAGACGACGAGGTTGATAGGCTGTATTGGTTAATAGAGCGCCAATTGAAGAGGGCGGCTATGTCTAGATATGTGATGCTGGAACTCAAGATCGACGATCCGCGGGATTTAGTGGAGTATGTAATAATAGCGAAGTCTATTGAGAGAATGGCTGACCACATATGTAGAATAGCTTATGTAAATCAAGAGGAGAAGGTGGACATGCGCCTGTTGGGTCCGATCTTGTCCAAGGTCTCCGAGTTTTTAAGACAGGCTGAAAATTTGCTGGTAAGCGAAACGCCGGCGCAGAGGGTAGCCGAGTTGCAAGGCGAAATCATTGCGTGGAGCCAGAAGGCGAGGCGGGAGGAGATGCCGTCTGACCCCGCCACAACTATCGCCAAGGAGAGCGCTTTGAGAATTGGCGAATATGTCGGCGATATAGTAGAGTCGCTCGGGAGGATAAGGCTTAAAGACAAGGCTCTGGTCATTGGCGAGGCTTTGGGCAGACAGCAGTAACTGCGTATATGGTCTCGAAAAAGAGGTGAATCCTCCTAGCTCTAACTACGGCGCACTGCGCCCTCAACGCGTCTAGTATAAAATCCGCCCTGCCAAGGGAGCTAAATGTCAAAACGACGACGCGGGGTCTAACCATCGATATCCACCTCAAGAACCGGGGCACAACGCCTGTGTCATGCACCGCGGCGTCAGTTGGCTCCTCAGGCGGTAGATATGGCAGATTAAACACTACGACGTCTGCCCTCCGCACAGCGTTAGCCACGTCGCTACACACAACATCGACAGGTGGTTTACACATTTTACATGAATTCAGGTCTATGTCAACGGCCAGTGTGACTCTACACTTCGCGGCCAGCGCCATCCCCACGATACAAGTGCCGGTTCCCACGTCGACGCAGATATCCCCTTCTTCTATCTCCTCCACAGACTCGAGAGTTAGGTATGTGTCTTCAGCTGGCGTATACGGCATTAGCGTAGTGGAGCGAGGTAGAAAAGCGCTGGGATTACGAAAAACGCCAAGAGAGAGCGCGCCAGAGCGGCTTCGTAAGTCGTGCCAACTTCAAGGGAGTAAACCGTGGCGAAGATGGCCGCGGTGAAGAGAAGAGCTACGAATAGCAGGATTTGAGAGAGGGTGATGAGGTAGACATAGTCGAGAGAGCGGGCGAGTTGTACCAGGGTTAGGTGGGTGGCTGGGTAAATCGATAGGGGGGACACCCCCACCGCTGTTTTATAAAGAGACATCTTCTTATTAGTTATGAGATAGATCGCAAGGATTATTCCCGATAGCGAAAGTAGAGAGACTGCCAGTGATATCTGTGGTGGTAGATTTATTGAAAGTGGAAGGTAGTACCCAACATACAGTACGTAGATCATCGAGAGGGATGGATTTTGAAGACTCCCTACCACAAGGCTGAAAACCCAGCCAGCCAGAAGTACTAAAGCGGCCGCTGGCAACAGCGGCGACATAAGTAGCCACACTACCAGCGGCCTCAGGCCTATTACCGATAGGAAGTTAAGTGATTTAAGAGGCTCCGCCGTTGCGATGATAGAGGCAACCTTCTCTCCAAGTTCTGTGAGAGACACCAGAGACTCCTCCCTCTTCACGATGCCCAGCCTCTCGAGAGCCGAGAGTTCAAATAGTAGGGTGGAGGCCGACGTCCCCAGCGCCGCTCTTAGTTTTGCAAGTGTCATGGGGCCTTCTCTATGCAGTACGAGGATTATGTCGCGCCGCCTTCCCACAGAGGCTCCGTAGATGACGCGCTCCACTGTGTACTAGAGGGCTTTTATAATTATTCATAACTACGTGGGAGGCGAAATTGTTAAATACCCAAGCTGTCAAGGGTTGGCCATGGCAACAGAACAGACAATACTAGTAGGGAAAAAACCAGCTACAAACTACGTAATTGCGACGGTGATGGCGTTCAACGCCGGCGTTAAGAAAGTGGTGCTGAAGGCTAGAGGTGCGGCCATCTCCAAGGCCGTTTCGACTGCTGTAATGGTGAGGGACAGATTCCTCCCAGGCAAGGTGCAGATAAAAGACGTTAAGTTGCTAAGCGACAAGGTACAGGGCCAGGGCGGCAGGGAGAGAACAGTTGCGGCTATTGAGGTGGTACTCGAAATGGCCTAGGCGTTTTTTCCGCGCCACCGCTATCTTTTTAGATGCGCCTCTCCGACCTGGTCAACAACCTTCCTGGCTCACAGATCTACAACCCGCCCTACGGCGAGTTCACCATCGCCAGGATTTTGAGGGAGACAGAGGGCCGGTCTACGCCGGTATTTAGAGAGGTAAAACCCGGCTATGTGGGGGTGGGCAACATTGTAGACACGAGGTTAAAGCTGTATCGATATCTCGGAGTTGGTAGAGACGAGGAGGCTTATCAAAAACTACTAGCCGCGGTGGAGAGCCCGGCTTCTGTGGAGAGGGTATCCACGTGGCGCGACCTCTATAGGACTGTAGATTCGCTCTACGAGTTGCCCATGGTTAGGTACTACGAAAAGGAGGCGCGTCCCTACATCACATCTGGCGTCGTCGTGGGCTTGGGTTTAGACGGTGTGTACAACGCCTCTATACACAGATTCTCGCCCGTGGGAGGCAGAAAAGCAGTCGTGAGGCTTGTCCCGAGGCATTTGCACCACATCTACAAGACCAGCGTTGCAAGAGGCCGTGAGGTGCCCGTCGCTGTGGCGTGGGGCGTCCACCCCCTGGTGCTCCTGGCCGCCGCCACCTCCCCGCCCTACGGCGTTTTTGAGCTCGGCGTAGCCGCGCGCCTCCTGGGGGGGCTCAAGGTGATGGAGCTCGACAACGGGGCCGTTGCGCCGTTTCTATCCTCTGTAGTTATTGAGGGCTTCTTAACTTCGGAGCAGGCAGAGGAGGGGCCTTTTGTCGATATAGTAGGCGTATACGACAGAGTGAGGCTCCAGCCTGTTGTGAGAGTGGAGAGGATATACGTGTTGCGGGAGGAGGCGTATGTCCACTACCTACTGCCGGCGGGCTCTGAGCACATGCTCCTGATGGGTTTTGAGAGAGAGGCGAAGATTTGGAGAGCTGTTAAGTCTGTAGCTCCCATGGTGAGGAAGGTGAGGCTGACAAAGGGGGGGTTTGGCTGGCTTGTGGCGGTGATTTCGCTAGACAAGTCTGTCGAGGGCGACGCGAAGAACGCGTTGCTGGCGGCTTTTGCGGTCCACCCCAGTTTAAAAATCGCCATAGCTGTTGACAGCGATGTGGATCCCGACAACCCGGTGGAGGTGGAGTGGGCTGTGGCCACGAGGCTCAGGGCGGATAGGGGTCTCTTTGTTATTCCCTACGTAAGGGGGTCCACGCTGGATCCCGTTGCCTTAAACGAGGAGGGGTTGACCCACAAGGTGGGTATCGACGCCACGAGGCCGCTGGACGTCGATCCGGTATTGTTCGAGCGGGCGAGGATACCTGAATAGTTAATTAGAGGGTTCGATAAATCTACGTGTCTCGTGAGTATGCGCGTGAGATGGTGCTTAGAATTGCCGATGCGGTGTCGGGCGGAGAGGTTGTCCCCGTGGAGACCGCCCATATATCTGGGGTGTCTTACTTCACAATTGGAGAGTACGGAGTGGAGTTTCTCGAATTTCTAGCGAGCTCCGGCGCCAGGGTTTCTGTCTTCACCACGTCCAACCCGGCGGCTATCGACCTCAGCGGCTTGTTGCAGGTAGACGAGAAGGTGGCGGAGGGGCAGAGCAGAATATCGAAGGCGCTCAGATCGATGGGGGTGAGCATCTTCTATACATGCGCGCCGTATGAGTTTATACTCACCAGGCCACGTACTTACCACGCGTGGGCGGAGTCGAACGCAATAACCTACATAAATACCTTCAGGGACTCCTGGTCAGATAAGAATCCCGGCCCCCTGGCTCTGTTGGGAGCTATTGCCGGGTTTGTGCCCAAGACGGCTCTATATACTCTAGACGGGAGGCGCCCCACCGCGGCTGTAGAAGTCAACATAGGGCCTCTGGGGCCTCTGGAGGCTGGCGTGGTTGGGGCGTTAATAGGGGAGCGCATCGGCTCCGGCGTGCCCTACATCAAGGGAGCCGTCTTCGCCGATGAGGAGAGCCGTAGGGAATTCGCCGCGGCCCTATCCACATACTCCGCCATGGTTTTCGCCGTGGTTGAGGGCGCGACGCCTAACTGGCGTCAATATCTTGAGCTGGCGGATTTCCGAGACAAGATCCAGATATCGGCAGAAGACATCGCCAGCTACGTAAGAGACGTCGAGACGCCCGACGTGGTGTATATCGGGTGCCCCTTCGCAGATCTAGAGACAGTTTTACAGATAGTGGCAGAGGTTAGGAGGAGAGGACCTACAAAAAGGCCGGTGTACATATCCACCTCTCCTGGCGTCTATAAGCAGATACAGAGACTCGTAGAGGAGGTTAGTGGCTACAACGTGAAGATATTTTCAGGCGCGTGTCTGGTGGTGTCGCCCTACACCCGTAGGTTTAGGGTAATAGCCACCGACTCGCTGAAGGCGATGTTCTACATCCCCAAGCTACACGGCGTGAAAGTCGTCCCATGCAGACGCGAGAAGTGTCTCGAACTTGCCTATGCTTAAGCCGATAGTAAGGGGCAGGGGCCGGGCCGCCTCCCGTGTTGTAAAAATAACAACGCCTGTGTCGCTCCTCGGCGACCTAGATCCAGAGAGGGGCACGCTTGCGGGAGTTGACATCTCTGGGAAAATAGTGGCGTTGCCCTACGTCAAGGGCTCTACTGTGGGGCCCTACGTGCTGTGGGGGGCGGCTAGGAGGGGCAAGGCGCCTTTGGCGATAGTGGCGCAGAAACCGGATCTAATGCTTATCTCGGCTTGTGTACTCGCCGGCGTCCCGCTCTTCCAGGGAGATCTCGGAGAGGAGTGTATTAATATCGACTTGGAGAGTGGGGTGTATGACAAGTGCTGACAAGGATGTATTGGCCAGGGCGGCTTTGCTAATGCTGGAGGAGCTGGCGCTGAGGAGAGACGGCAAGGCGAAGCTCAGGTACTGGAAGACGTATAGAATGGCCGTGTTTTGGCTGGGGAGGGGCGTCGCCGACGGCATCGTGGCAAAGCTGGCAGAGGGCGGATACATAAAGGTAGAGGGGAGGTATGTGGTATTGATAAAGCGGTTTACACACGGGCGGTCGCTCAACTCTATTTTAAAAGAGGCTTACAATCTCTTCGCCACTGGAACAAGGCGATGACCCCCTCAGGTACGCCGTGTATGTTTTCCCCGTAGAGCACCGCCCTGCCAGCTAGCCACAGCAATGTGTCGATGTGAAGGGGAGGTATCCCAGCCTCGCGGGCGACCTCGTCCCATATCCTTTGGACAACTTCGTAGCGCCTCATCGCCTCCCGAGGTGGGAGATCTATAAGCCCCGCACACCATGTGAGGTGGGCAACCCGGTAGTCGACTGGGATGGGTATGTCGAATGGCAGGACCCTGTCCACCCCCCTGCTACACATATACACATAGTTAAGGATCTTGACGGCGAATACTATCGTCTTCTGCTCGCTTCCAGCTCCTAACAAACTGGATAGCTGGCGCAGTGTAGCGCCTAGATCCTCCAGATTCGGCGCATAGTTGCAAATCTTTAATACCCTCTTTCTCCTGCCGTCCAGGCCTATTCTCAAATAGGGGCTCGCGTCTAGATATCTCAAAAAGTCTCTGCATACGTCATGTATCTCCAACTGGGTGAAGAATTTCCCGAAAAACTCCCAATGCTCCTCCCCCCTGCCAGTAAGGCGGTAGCTTATAACTGCGTTTAGCATCGCCAGCCTCGCCCCTATCGACTCCCCGTGTTTACCCACTACGCTACACACAGCGCGGTACTGCGGATCGCGCCTCTCCAGCTCCAGAACTGCGTTTATACCTAAGCTCCTAAGCGCCTCAATTACTCTTCTTAACTGTGACCTTGCGGCCATACTGCACCGGGTTCTTCACGCCGCATCCCAAATTCGTGGGGCAGAGCCCCCAGGAATTCATGGTCTCACAACTCGGCACGGCGTATTCCTTCCTTCCCCCAACCTGGCCCGCTATGTGTTGCACCTGGTAGCGTGTAATCTTTTCATTAAAATCTGGCGACGTACGAAAGAGATCTACTATCTGTTCCACATCCCACCCCCTATGTAGTAGGTACGTCGCTATGGCAAACCTAGCTGTGTGGGGCAGGTTGTCGCCGCTCTTAAGGGCGTCTAGAATCGCCTTCATACACGGGGGGTGAGGCCCCTCTGCTGGTTGAGACGGCGCTTTTAACGGCTTATGAGCGTATTTTTTCAACAAGTCCTCTACCAAGGAGGCGTCTATAGATGCGGCCACCCTGCCTACGGCCAACTCGTTTTCTCTCGCCGTCTTTAAAATCTGTTCTTCATAAGCCTCTTCAAGCAACCTCTCGAAATCCTCGAGGGGCACCACAACCCACCCCTTGACGACAGGCCTATTTATCATAGCCCAGAAGGGGTCTTGAGGCGCGTATCTTAGATAGGAAGTCCATCTAACGGCAACCGGATTCCCAAACGTTGCCACGATCAGCCCTGTCACCACCTCATGCGCGGGCTTTGCGACGACGCCGAGATCTCTCGCAATTTCAATCTTACACCGCAGGTCTTGGATGCCCGGAACCTTCCTCATCAACTCTAGAAAACGTTTACTTTCACTATCTGCAAACCTCTTTAATAGATAGGGGTTTTTCGTGGCGGCCGCTATATACAACGCCAATCTGGCGGCCGCGGCCCAATCCTCTGGCGAGTCTATACAAGACCTGGGATTAAGAGGCTCCCGCGCAAGCGACTTCCTAAGCCTCTCAAGCGCCATGTCCAGGAGGTTTTTGTTATTTACCACGGCATCCAGCGCTATTCCTCTTTTTTGGAGATACGATGCAGATTTGTTTAAGAATGGGAAGTGGCATGAGAGCTCTCCTAAAGAGATGTCGCATGACACGTATTGTGCTGATCGCGGATATATAAACCACCTCAGCTATGCAGACCTAGGAGATCTATCGCGGGCGTAAGCTCTCTGTATCTACCACCAGTTATTTTAGCTACTTGTCTTAAAAACTGGCTTCGCTCGGTAGCCACTACGTGGATACGTCTAAACCTCCGAGCTAGTTGCAGAACTCTCTCCGGGTCGTTTGTCCGCCCGTCTGACACCACCACAACCTCCCTACTGGCGTTGTTTGCATGAAGTAGCTCTAGGGCAGAGGCCAGCTCTGTCCCCCCCATCGCATATACGTATTTCAAAATCCCCAACATCTCACGTAGATATTTATACGGCGGATACGGCATCCACAAGAAGTCGGCCTCCGTATTAAATAGCACTAGCGATACGAAACCTCTTAAATCCGCCATCTGCCTCAGATATCTAGCCAACACGTTCTTAGCAACTCTGAGCTTAGTGACTCCTCCCACGTACTCCTTCATCGACCCGGATACGTCCAAAGCCACGTATACAGGCTTGTCAACTATGTAAGTATACTCCCGTAGGTAGAAATCCTCATCTGATATAGGCTTCCCTTGGAGAGATTTTCTTGATATAGACATGGCGGTTCTAATTATGTCTATGTCAGTCACCGAGGCGTTAGGGTAGTACCTCTTCACAAGCCTCACCGCCGATTTCAAAGCCAGCCCCTCCCCGCGCGCGTATATCCTGCCCCCTAGCTCGTCCACAGCCTCGGCCGGGAGATTCAGCCTCCTAATCACCTCGAGCTTAGCCCGAGGCGTGGCGTCGACGGGAACGTGCCTATTTACTAAATGGGCTAGGGTGGGTGCCTTTTCGCTACCCACCGACCCGACTAGAGAAGGCGCAGGGGGCGCCTCAGCTGGCGGGGATGTGCACCGCAGAGCGGCCTCTATAATTTTTCTAGCCTCCCCCGGCGTAGCGCCTAGAGAACCCGCCAAGTTCTGCGCTATCACCTCTATCAACTTCTTCTCGTCTACATCCCCCAGATACGACCTTGCGTATACATCAGCCACGGCATATATCAAACTTCTCGTAGACACCCCGCCTAGACACCTGCTAATTGCGAGGAGGAGTTCAACAACTTTATTCATTGATAGCCTTGTCGAATATTGTAATGAGCATGTTTTTCGTCTCCTGGTCGTGAGGCAGGTTTAAGATCAGCGCTTTCTTCAAGTCGCGTATCTCCACATCTCTACGTTGAGACCACGCCGACGCCGCCGCGTCGGCGAGGGCGTAGCTGAGAGAGCGCACAGACTGCGGGTAGCCTGCCTTCTCAGCTTCGTGGGCGAACTTGGCTAGTATATCTGCGAGGCGCGGCGGTATTTCCACCTCCAGCTCTCCAAGGGCTTCTCTCGCCTTCCAGAGGAGTATAGATCGGAGGAGTTCTCTGCCCGGCGTTTTGACCTCCACAAATTTCAACCTGTCAGCCAGCGCCTCTGTGAGCTCATACACGCCCTCGTACTCGCTCGGGTTCGCCGTGCCTACCAAGGCGAAATCCGTCCTAATCCTATATCCTCTAATGTAGACATAGTGCTCCTGTATTGACTGTAGCAACGCCGCTTGGGCATACGGGTTTAGCCTATTAATCTCGTCCATGACCAGAACTGTTCCGTGCGCCATTACCAGAGGCCCCGGTATGTAAGAAAGCGGGTGGTCAAACCCCGCCTGCAACACCACGGCGATGTCTATATCACCTGTGAGATCCACTGCCGTCATGTGCGAGTGGCAGGCCACCTCTATATACGGCGGATTGCTCAGCGCTAGAATTTCTGCAATTGCCTCGGCTAGGGTGGTTTTGCCAAGCCCCACCGTGCCTACTAAAACCACAGGTCTGCCTATCATCAAACCGCTTAATACATCTAGAACAACGTCATCGAGACCCTTCAACACTTTATTTACCCTATTCCTAATCTCGTCTACTCCGATGCGGCGCACCCGATCTCTGATATTTTTTGCGATGTCTACCGGCTGGCGTTGTAGTAGCTCTGAAAGACGCACATATCTACGCGGCAGGTGGTTTAAAAGGATATTTGGGAGGCGGCGCTAAACACAAGTTAAAAACATCTGAGTAGCCAATTATGTATGTCTGTCCGCGTTATGAAGGCCGGCGAGATGTACAGGATAGAGGGCCCTGCAAAAGTCGTCGTGAGGCGCGGGCGGATCTACGCCACTGGAGTCGAGTACTCCGATGGGCAGAGCTTCACTGTGCTGAGGGCCCGCTCCCTTGCCGTTAGAGCAGTTACAGACTCGGAGGTTGAGCTCGTCCTAGGCCCTGGGGCGTTGTTAGAAAAGGCCGAGCCGGGCGAGGAGATAATCGACGAGTGGGAGGCCGGGATCTCAACCGTCGATCCAAGCGGCGTGATAATCGTGGTTGGTATGATAGACGTGGGCAAGTCCACCATGACGGCTATGCTGGGGAACAAAGCCCTGGCCCGGGGGTATAGAGTTGCCGTTGTAGACGCAGATGTGGGCCAGAACGACCTAGGCCCGCCCACCACAATCTCCCTGGCCCGGCTAACGAGGTACGTCACCCATCTAAGACAGCTGGTGGCCGAGAAGAGCATCTTCCTCCAGGCGACTAGTCTAGAACGTATATGGCCCAGGGCTGTCGAGCAAATAGCCAGAGCTGTGGAATACGCCAGGAGGGTGTGGCGCGCCGATTCGGTAATACTAAATACAGATGGGTGGGTCCTCGACGAAGAAGCCGTAGTTTTCAAGCGCCAGTTAATAGAGAAGATAAAGCCGTCTTTAATAGTGGCGATACAGGTGGAGAAGGAGCTCGCCCCCATACTTAACGGGTATAGTAACGTGCTGATTCTCCCGCCGCCTCCACACGCCAGGTCGAGATCTCGGGAAGATAGGAAAATTCACAGAGAGATGGGGTACGGCCGCTACATATTCCCACCTGTGGAGATCGCAGTATCTCTTGATAAAATACCAATATGTAATTTACCTATTTTCAAGGGGATCGAGATGGGCGAAGAACTCAGGAAGATACTCTCCAGAGCATTAGGCCTAGGCGTTGAGAAGGCCTACCAAGTGGGTAACAGGGTATATGCCATTGTTGAGGGCGACACATGGGTTGTGAGAAAAGTCAGCGGCTTCCAAGTGATAGGACTGCCACACGACTTCGAGCGGGGACTGTTGGTAGGGCTTGAAGACGCTGAGCGGTTCTTGGTGGGCCTCGGCGTAGTGAAGAAAATATACTACGACAAGAGGAAGGCCATCATATATACGTCAAGCGACGTCGAAAAAAGAATGGGAGAGGTAAAGTGCATTAGGCTAGGTCTCGTGAGGCTAGACGACAATTTCAACGAAGTGGAAAAAGCCATGAACATACTCAAGGCCGAGTCTGAGTAGATCCACAATCGAAGGGCGAAATGTATATAATCTACGCGCTGTTATTTAACTGGATGAGCGGTGCGGGCAGCGTCAGAGCTGTGACGAGACCGTCTCACGGTGATCCGCATATATCCATATCAACGCCGTGTAGAGATGTTGGTGTTGTTTGGGTTTTGTGTGATTTGCCGCTGTAGGACGCTTTCTTTTTGACGTCTCGTCCGTCGGCGACTATTCGAGCCTCTAGAGGCCGCGGCGCCGATGCCTTGAAGGCCCCGCGCTAAGACGTTTGTAGCGCCTAGCGACGTGTCCGGCGCGCGGCGCCGCCGAGGGGCGCCTGCGAGCCCCCAGCCCCGCCGCCTTCTCCACGCCGCTACATATCTTTATAGGGGATTTTGTGGAAATGTTATATTTTTATGTTTTCCGTATGTGGAGGTGCCGGTTTTGAGTTATGGACGTTGTGCGAGAGCCAGACTTCGGCGCGCTGTTT
>NZ_JBMFKV010000051.1:0-12073 GCF_049971835.1 Pyrobaculum sp. | reverse complement strand
AGCGGCGGCCTTCTAAGCTCGGCGAAGAGAGCCGTAGGTCGTGGGTTCAAATCCCACCGGGCCCGCCAGTATTCTCATGTGTATTTGGGGGTGGTGTGCTTGCTGTGTCTGTTCGTCGACACGGCGAGTACTGTGTGAGTTTCTCGACATGTGGAAAAAAGATTTACGAGACGCGGCGCCTGTGGGCGTAGCTTAAATGGATAATCAAGTCAAATGGCGCTATGTCAAGACTCCTCTGGCCTCTGTAGTAAAGCGTGTTAATTTCTACGTCTGAGTACTCGACAGCACCGGGGCTGAGTGTCGAACCTATGACTACTGGGAATCCGAGCAGATCTCCCAGCGCATATGCCGCGGCGTCTGTGGTAGATGCAAGGCGGGAATCCCACATGCCACTTGCGAGGCGCTTTCCGTGGGTGTGCCGGCGGTGCCGCCTCTGCCGCCGTCGTGACAAGGGATTACGAAGCTGTTTGTGCTGTGAAAAACTGCGCCGTCTTACTACTTAGAGGCGGGGGGGCTTGGCGTGTTCACCGCAGTAAAACTTAAATAAGGTGGACTCTTGCCAATATGTGTCTGTGTTTGCCGCTGTGGCGTTGCCGGTTGCCGCCGTGGCTGGGCCTGATCCTCTTAGCGGCGTGGATGTGCCTGGGGAGGCTGTTAACTACGCTGGGGGCCGCACGACGCCTCGGGGTAGGATCGCGGCTCTTTGCCACCACGGCGTTTTGGAGACTGCGGAGCCGCCGACGTCTTCACACGGCGCCGCGACATGAGAATAAAAAAGTTGGTAGTCACCGCGGTTGTGGTAATTCTTTTTTCGCTTCTTGTGTTTTATCTATATCTCTCGTGGGGGTGCACCCTGGGGGTTGACGTCAAGTGTTTCGACACCACCCCCGGCGGGGGTGTGGTGTGGTCGCCGTGTAGCTACGACGGCGACGTAAAAATCGAGCCTGAAATTCCACTCAACTGGTTGCCTGGCCGGGAGGGCGGCAAATTTACATGCGTAGCTGGAGGGAGAGTTGGGAATAAGACGTATGTAGTTTTTACAAGAGAGGTTGGCCTAATTGAGCCAAGCGGCTCGCCGTTTTCTGAAAGAGATACTGTTAGGTGCTACTGCGCGAGGCACTTCTGTATAACCGTTGCCGTGCCGGCGGTATTAAGGATCGCCAGCGCCGTGTTGGTGGTTGACGTGGACAGCGGCGTGGGCTATCTGGGAATTAAGAGGAGTCTCCACGAGGTGGTGGAGAACGGCACGGAGCTATACACGTTTCTACACTACTCCGATGTAGTTTTTGGAAACGACGGCGTATATCTAGCGTTGAGAGAGGTCTGGGTCGTCAAGGAGATTGCTGGTGACTACATTTACAACTGTTTCTATGTGGTGAAGGTGCGCCTAGATAGAGATAGGCTGAGGCTGGGGAGGCCGCTTTACAACACCACTGGGAGCTTCCTAAAGATATCCTAGGTGAGGCGTGGCGGCAGTGGGGGAAGGGTGGCGAGGGCGCCTAGTGGATTTCTCCCGCTGGACAAACGACGACAGTGACACATGCTGAGAGGGATGAGGTGGTTGGCCCGTGTGCAGAGCGGGTGCACAGTGTTGGGTGTAGAGAGCGTGGTTGAGCTGTGTGAAGTTTTTGTAATAATGCCGTCCCCGTGGGCTAAGATATACGGATGTCTCGGGCCCTTTTGGCGGGTGCTTGGCGCCGGCGTCAACATCGCTGTTGTTTATAACCTCATAGGGCCTGCCGGCTCCCCTAGCGCTTGATGTATATTATCTCCACGCCGTAGGGCTTGAGGTACTGGGCGTAGCGCTCCGCCTCGAGGGGCCACCTGGCCACTGCGACGATCTTGGCGCCTCTGTACTTAGCCAGCATTTTGTGGCCCACGGCCTCGGGGACTGGGGCGTAGACCACCGAGCCGTCTATATACACGCCGAATTCTCTGTCTAGTGTGCCCCCGGGGGCCCGGCCCTTCTCAGCCTCTATTATGGCCTCCCGCGCCGCCTCCCTCAAGAGGGGGTTTACGCGCCTCCCGTTAAAGACGCCGGGTAGCTCCGCCGGCTGGCCTAGCAACGCCTCGTGGGGGATTACGGGGACGTCTCTAAAGACGTCTGCTCTAAACGCGGCGTAGCCCCGGGGGTTGTGGAACAGCTTGCCCACGAAGTCTCTCAGCAACTTGGAGGCCTCGTCGCTCTGCCTAAGCTCCACGGCGTTTGCCACCACGCTGAGGGCCTTCCCCAGCCAGCGGGGTGTGCACAGCATCTTCTTCTCCAGTACCGAGTCCCAGGTCTCGAAGAGTAGCCCCATTTTCCTATAGTTCTCAATATCCACGCCGAGGAGCCCGGCGATCTCGGCCAGCTCCTCCGCCTCCCGGCACGCCGCTAGGCTGGAGAAGCTCTGCATCTCGGGGTATAGGAACTTGGCGAAGTAGGCGGCGGCTTCCCACGCCTCGGGGCTGGATTTCAACACCTCCGCGGCGAGCTCCCGGTAGGCCGCCTCGGCGAATTTCTCGTCCCCCGCCAGCTTGTTCAACACCTCCGCCAGGACCTCCCTCTCTAGGCTCCTCACCGCGTTGTCCACATAGCGCCCCACCTCCGGGGGGTCGCCTCTCCGCTCCGCCTCAGCCGCGGGGTCGCCCCCCTCGAATGCCACCAGTACGTAGTAGGCCAGCCGGGGGAAGTGGAAGAGGAGGTTTCTAAGGCCGGCTGTCTTTATGTTAGAGGGTAGCATTAAGCCTCTCCAGGGCCTTTTTTACAAACGGGCAGTTATCCACCTCGACGTGGCCGCATCCGGGATATGCCGGGCACCTGGCGGCGATTAAATCCAGCCACGCGCCTCTCCTCCTAACCAACAGCCTAACGCCGTCCACCGGCGCGAGGTAGGGGTCGAGTATTTTGACGTGTGTGGGGTACGCCAGCCTCAGCACCTCTCCGGGCACGCCCAGGCTGTTTTCTAGGCTTTTGAAGCCGCCTCTTATGAAGGAGGCCACGTACATGGCGGCGCCCCACGCCGGGCAGATGTATGCCTGGGTGATGTCGAATTCTAGCCTCTTGAGAGCCGCGCCGACCAGCACTAGATATGCCATGAGGCTTTCATCGCTGATCTCCTCGATGTTCCAAATCTTCTTGACGTGGCGGAGCGCGTCGAGCTCGCCGTGGTATATCAACGTTAGTGGGGCCTTTACAGTGGCGGCGCAACCCCCCTCGTCGCAGATCACCAGCCACCGCCTGCGGAGGCTCTTCACCGCCTTGTACACAGTGCTTAGCTGGTGCGGCGACTTGACATATACTTCGTATGTTTTCAGCTTTCTTGGGTAGTTTTCACTGTATATCCTCACCACGTCTCTTGAGGTATCAGTAAGATGTGGAACAAGAACTCTCCAAAAGAGTTTAAAATATGTATAGAGTTGATCAAGGGATTTATCCATGTATTATCGTGAATGTTATATTTATATAAATTATTACACCGTCCCGGTATAACGAAATATAAATACGCAGAGCCGTATCTCTCCGTGTTGCTTTCTCCCCTCTACCGCTTCGTCTCCTATCTCCTGATTAAGGAGCTGGAGCCGGACGACTTGCCCAAGGTGAGGCACGTGGTGGACAACCTCCCCGAGCCCTACCGGGGGGATATGCTTTCTGAACTCGACAGAGGCGATGCCTATCTAAGGCTTAGGGTTGACTTCACAAAGACGCTTCTCATGTACGTCCACCCCTACGAGTCTGTATTTGTGGATCCCAGCGGCCTTATGTGTACAGACGTGTCTGCGGAGGTGTTGAGGTACTACGCCAAATTCGGCTACGAGCCCGACCTGAGGTCGGCTAGGGTGAGATGCGGAGACCACCTGGGGCTGGAGCTCCTGTTCGCGGCTAACCTAATGGAGGAGGGTAGGAGGGAGGCCGCCGCCGACTTCTTCGAGAGGCATCTGGGGAGGTGGGGCCCGCACGCCGGCTTTGCGATATACAGATCGGCGGCGACCAGCTTCTACAAATCGCTCGGTATGCTGGTGGCCGAGTTAATAGCCGAGGGGTATGAAAATCTACGCTGACTTCTCCCGCTGCGTCAGGTCCTTCTGGAAGGCCAGCAGATGCTCGAAGTGTGTAGAGGCGTGTCCCGCCGGCGCTTTGTACGTCGGCGACGGCCGGGTGGAGGTGGCGGAGGATCTCTGCGTGGGGTGCGGCATATGCATAGGCGCGTGCCCCACCGGCGTCTATACGCCAGCGGAGGAGCTTGGGCCGAGAATCAGCTGTAGAGAGGGGGGCCCCTGCATACACGCGCTGAGGTTTGAGGACTATGTCAAGCTGGTGGAGAAGTACGGCGAGGTAGAGGTAGATGCTCGTTGCGACGACTGTAAGCTGAGGGACGCCGGCGGCGGCTGGAGGGCCCTAGAGGAGGCTCTGAAGGCCGGCCTCAGGGTGAAGGTGGTCAGGGGGAGGGGAGGCGACGTGAGCAGGAGGCTTCTCTTTAGGCGGGCCGCGGCCGGGGATCCGTCGATAAAGGCCGTCAGGGGGCCGCCGAGGCGGTTTGAATACAGCAGGCCCCTCGGCGCCGAGGGCCTCCGCCCCGTGGTGGACGTGGACCGCTGCGTCTTGTGCGGGGTGTGCGCCGGCGTCTGCCCCACGGAGGCGGTGAAGGTGGATGAGGAGAGCGGCTTGGTTACCGTAGACGGTGGGAGGTGTGTGGAGTGCGGCGTCTGTGTCGAGGCCTGCGACGTGGGGGCTCTGAGGCTGGAGAGGGGGGAGGTTGACGTGGAGCACTACCTCGTGGAGGTTGTGCAGTGCCCCAACTGCGGCACGATATACGCAAAAAACCGGGGGGAGTGCCCCGTCTGCGGCTTCACCACCAAGTTGATAAAGGAGCTCTATGGCCTGTAGCTACTTTCCCAGGTCAATAGACCGGGTGGTTATCTCGGCTCTAGAGGCTAGGAGGCCCGGGGTGTTGCTGGGGGTCCGGGGGTCCGGCGTCTCTACGACTTTGAAAAGGGCGGCGTCGATCGCCGGCGTGCCTCTCGGCAGGGGGGACTGCCGGGAGTTTAGAGCGGCGGAGGTGGACATAGGCGAGGTGGCCGAGGCGGCTGGTTGCAACTGGTACGTCGCGGCCACGGGGTCGCTGGAGGAGGTGCTTAGGCTTATGGACGAGGTGGAGGCCTTGGTCATGCCGCCTCTCACCGTCGGGGAGCTGGGGGACTTCCTCGCAACATTTAGCCAAGCCGCCGAGAGGGGAGTCCTCGAGAGGCTTCTGTACGTAACCGGGGGGTTCCCCGGCGCAGTGTGTAGAGCTTTGGAGGAGCTCAACTACCCGGGGAAAATCACCGCGGAGCACGTGGAGGGTCTCTCCCTAAAGCCGGCTTGGTTTATTGAATTCGTCGAGAGGTACGGGAGAAGGTTTCTGCGAGACGCCGTGCTGGCGTACGTCACTGAAGAGGAGGCGAAGGAGCTTGGGGTGGAGCCCGCCCTCTGGCACGACCGGAGAGGCGGCACGCTGGCGCTTAAGTTGCCGTGGCTCCAGTTCTTCGCGGTGCACCACGACCCCAAGTACGCGGTTGAGGTGCTGGAGAGGGCTGTGGAGGCCGTGAAGGACCCGGGCCGCCTCTTGTACTACTACGCCCTACTGTGGCGCCTCGGCGTAGACAGATACGTGGAGCGGTCGGCGCGGTTGGTAGACGCCATCTACAGCCTCCCGCCCCCGGCCGCCGCGGAGCTAGGCAACTACTTCCTAGAGGTGGCCCCGAGAGTGGGCAAGGACGCGGAGGCGAAGGCTATACACGCCCTCTCCCTAGCCCTGAGGGGGCTGGAGTACAGGGTGGAGGACGTGGTGTATCTCGCCCAGAGGGCGGCGCGGCTGGCGCCGAGGCGGGAGGCCTACGACGCCGTCTACAACCTGGGGGTGCTTCTGCTCTCCTCCGGGAGGCTTAGGGAGGCGGAGGCCGTGCTGGCCACCGCGGAGGATCTCCTCTTCAAGGCTGGGAACGACGAGGAGTGGCTGAGGGCTAAGAGAGTTCTACACCTCTTGATGGCGTATAGAGAGGCGCTTCTAGGCAACTGGAGAGAGGTGGCGCGCCTACTTGAGGACGAGCTCTCTATTCTAAAGTTTGTTACAGACTACTCAAGCCTCGTGAGGCGCAACCTCGGGTGGGCCTACATAATGCTGGGGAGGTACAGCGACGCCAGGCACATCCTCAGGAGGACATCTGGCTTCCAGAAGTGGGCTCTCCTCTTCCTAAAGACTAGAAACCTCGCCAAGTTTAGAGAAAAGGCGAGAGCCGCAGGTCAAGACCTCTTGGCGGCGCTCGCGGGGGTGGCGCTCGGCCTCGACGTGGCGGAGGAGGTTGAGAAGCTAGACCTGAGGCCGGAGTTGAAAGAGCTGATCCTAGCAGTTTTGAGGCAAGACCAGCGGCGGCTGGCGGCGGTTGCGGCGAAGATAGATCCAATGGATAAGCTCTTTATCCTGTACTACGCCGTGGAGGCCTACCTCCAGGCGGCGGCTGGCGGGGACCGCAGGGAGATCGCCCAGTTCTTAACCCGCCTAAGAGGCCTCGCGGCGGAGGCGGGGATGCCGGGGGCGGCTCCCTACATAAAGCCGGATAGGAAGGCGCTAGCGAGACTTGTGGTTTTCTTCCTTTAGCTTCTGGAATTTTCTATACATGGCGAGTACCTCCTCTACCCTCCACCTGAAGTCACGCGCCCGTTCTAGACTCCAGCTCAGCATTTTATACGTCCCGGGGTACGTCGAAGTCAATGCCTCCACTTCCTTCGCGTGCCTCTCCACCATGGCGAGGAGTTCTTTTAGAAACTCCTCCAGCTTGTCGCTGTCGAACGCGGTTTTCAGCACCTCTTCAAAAAACCACTGCCTCTCGTTGCGGGGCACGGCGGCGACGCCCAACTTCTCCGCAATCTCCAGGACCTGGGGGACGGAGATGAAGAAGCCCACCTTAGCCGGCGTGGCCATGGTTCTAGCCAGCTGCCGCAGAGCAACCAACACGCCGTAGCCACTTGACATTAATCTAATCTCTCCCTGAGTGTACCTTATGTCCACATGTAGTGATATATTATGATTTTTAAATATTAATTACACCACCTGAGTGTAAAAGGGATTTAAGACAAGGCGTACACCTCTCCATGCCTAAACTCGCGATGGCGACAATAGAGGACTTGTGTATGCTCTGCTGGGCCTGCGTCGCCGCGTGTAAGCAGGAGTTCGACGTCCCGCTGGGGAAGTGGCGTCTATTCATAACCGAGTACTACACCGGGGAGTACCCCAACGTGGAGGGGTACATACTCCACCTGCCTCAGTGCAACCACTGCGAAAACGCGCCCTGTGTCAACTCGTGCCCCACCGGCGCCTTGAGGCACAACCCCGAGACCGGCATAGTCCAGCTGGACAAAGACCTATGTATCGGCTGCCGCGCGTGCACCAGGGCGTGTCCCTACAACGCCGTCTACATGGACCCCAGGACAAACAAGGCGGATAAGTGCACCTTCTGCGAACACCTCGTGTACTCAGGCCTCCTCCCCGCCTGCGTCGCGGCGTGCCCCACGGGGGCGAGGGTATTCGGCGACCTTGACGACCCCAACTCCCTCATCGGGCGCCTATATAGGGAGGGCAAGATAAAGCCTGTGGGGAAGGTGGCCGAGGTTGTGAAGCCGCGCCTATTCTTCGCCCCCTTCGGCTCCATGAGGCCTATAAACACAGACGCCGGCGCCTTCAAGAAGCAGATAACCGGCGATAAGGCAAACCAGCTCCTCGTGGATAGGAAGGTGGAGATGACCAGCTGGAACCCCAACGCAGACCCCGCGCTCCAGCCCGGGGCGCTGGCCGAGTGGAGTCCGGAGCCCAACGCCCTCGGCCTCTGGAAAGAGTTCACGCCCACCAAGAGCCCAGAGGTTGGCTGAGCTCAGCAACGTTGTGAGGGACACTAGGCAACTCCTCGTGTACGCCGCCGTTGCGCTGTTGGTAATAGCCGGCGCGGGCGCCGTCTGGACAGGTCTAATAAAGCCGGCGCATTAGGGCTATGCCCGCTCCACCTCTCTACAAAACCGAGGGCGGCAAGGAGTACATACTGCGTTTCAAACCGGCCACACAGCTGGCGCACTGGTTCCTACTAGTGGGCATGACAATATCATTTCTGACGGGCCTGCCCATGTTCTTCAAATTCGGCGAGAAAAACATCTTCGACGGGCTGGGCCTGGCACTTGGCCTCGCCACAAACCCGTCAACTGGACAGCTCATCAGCATACTCCACGACTGGGTCGGCCCCGTGCTGATGTTAATAGGCGTCTTGATAGCGCTAGCCGTCTCCGACAAAAAGTTCGGACTTAGGGAAATTTCAAAGATAGGAGAGACCGTGAAGGTCCTCACCGAGGTAGCTAGGTATAGGTTCGGCGCGCGGAAGGACTACCCGCCGACGCCGTTCTACCACCCACTACAGGTCTTGTGGGTTTGGGGAGTTATAATCGGCCTCCTGTTGTTAGGGATTTCAGGGCTTTTCCTCGTCTTGGAGAAGTGGTTCTACATGCAGATTCTGCCGCCGTGGTGGCGGGGCTTCATGTCAATACTCCACATGACCGGCGCCTTTATATTCTTCGTCGCCTTGCCTATGCATTTCCTCATGTCGATATTTCCCACTAACTGGCCTATGCTCAAGTCGCAACTCCTGCTCAAGGGCTACGTGGAGAAGGAGTGGTGGATGGCGCACCACAAGGCGTATGCAGAAGAGGTTTTGAAGAGGGGGAGGCCATGACGGTGCAGATAACCCGCAGGGACTTCCTCAAGGCCGCCGCCGCGGCAACTGCCGTCGGGCTGTCGCTAAGCGCCTTCGCCAGAGCCCAGTACCTCTACCCCGAGGTGGAGAAGGATCAAAACTGGTGGAGCGGCCAGACGGGGCGCTTCGGCAACTACGCTACACTGTATAGAGTCCCACCGACTGGTAAAATCGTGGAGACAGGCGGCTCGCTGGAGCTCAGCACGCCGGAGGGGCTGAAGGCGGTTAAGCTGAAGTGGTGGGAGAACTGGATCGACTGGAGGGAATACGACGCAAAGGCTTGGCCCAAGCCGCGGGAGAGGAGGTACTTCATAGCCACCGGAGGCGTATGCGGCGGCTGTGAGGTCTCTTGCCACTTCGTGGTGTGGATCGACAAGGAGACTAAGCTTGCCAGAAAGGTCATGGTAAACCCGCTTAATAAGAGCAACTGGGGCCTCTGTGTGAGAGGCCAGAGCGCCGCCGCCGCCGCGGCCCACCCAGACAGGATTGTCTACATCCTAAGCAAGATCGACCCCAGGACAGGTCAGAGAGTCGGCGCGCGCGGCGACGACAACTTCGTCCGCGTCTCATACGACGACTCCCTCGAGATTGTGGCCAGTCAATACGCCAAGGCCTTCTACGAGTACTTCGTCGAGGGCAACGTCATCGGCTCTATGAGGCTTCACTGGCACGAGGGGAGGCCTCTCCAGACGGGCTTCTTCACTCACCACCCGTGGACTAAGGACTGGGAGCAACAACACTCATTTGGAAGCCACACCAACCTCTGCTCCTCCGGGGCGAGGCTCGGGAACAACCTGTGGATCGCCATGGACCGCAACTCGCCCGACTACTACAACGCGAAGACAGTGGTGCAACACGGCATGGGCCACCTAGGCGACGCGTCCCACTTCCTCATGTCACACGGTCCGAGGCTCGCCGTAGCTAGGTTCAAGGGGGCGAAGGTCATATCGGTGAGGGAGAAGTACTTCCACACAGAGCTACTGGCGGATTACTGGGTCACGCCGTGGCCCGGCACCGAGGCGTGGCTGTGGGCCGCCGTTGCCAACGTCTTGATCAACGAGCTTAACGCCGTCGATTGGGAGTTTGTGAGGAAGTGGTGGAACTGGGACTGGTTCCTGAGAGACAGGAAGCTCCTCGACTACCTGTATAGGAGTGGCTACATCAAGACGCCGCCGCCTGAGGACATATACGGCGTCACCGACGACGGCGTCATCTACATTAAAGACTACAACAAGGCGTGGAGCTACTTCCAGCAGTTTCTTAAGGAGTACTTCTCCAACTTTACCCCGGAGTACGCGGCTTGGGTAACTAGGCTAAACGCCAGGACGCCACCTCCCGACCCGATAACGCCGGAGGAGGTTCAGAAAGCCGCCGCGCTGATTAGAGCCATAGCCAAGGAGGTGGCGGCGGCCAGCAAGGCGCTGTCTATAAACCAGTGGCGCGGGCCAGGGCAGACATACGGCGGGTGGATGCTGGCTAGGATGTTCTTCCTCTTAATCGCCTTGACCGGCGCCGTCGGCACCGTGGGCGGCACCGGCGCGGCGTCTTGGCACAACACCGACTTCGTCTACTACTGGTGGCAGGGGACCCTCGCCGCGCAGGTCTTGAAGAGGAAGTTGGAGGGCCCCGCCGTTTGGAATATCAACATGATCGCGCCTGAGGAAAGCGCCTTCGGGAACTACGACCCCACCAACACCATACCCTTCAGAATGTACGACCCCGAGTGGCAGAACTACTGGAGGCGCCTCGGATTCGCGGTGCCAGATAGGATATACGTATGGATCTGGCGCGTGGTGAATCCGCCAGCCGCCTACCAGGCGGGTGCCCAGTGGGTGAGGTTCTTCGCAAATCCTGACAAGGTAGAGCTGGGGGTGCACATGACGCAGTTCTGGAACGAGTCTTGCTACTTCTCCGACCTCTGCATCTCGGAGGGCCACTGGTTCGAGAGGCACGATCCGCAACCAGCTGCGCCCGGCATATACGCGCCTGATAGGTGGTTCAGCGTTAGGTGGCCGTCGTATGTAATATTCCTGATGCGCACTGGCTGGACTCCTAGGGATCTCCACAGAGCTACTCTGGAGGCCCATCAGTACATCGGCCTGGGCGACGTGATTTCGCCTGAGGAGTGGTATATGGAGATGGCTTGGAGGGCCGTGGCCAAGACAGTTCTAATGGCGAAGAAAAACGGCAAGCCTGTGGACGACTTGTTGAAGGATAAGGAGGTGGACTACCTCGGCCTAAAGGTGAAGATTCCCAGCCTCGCCGACAGGCTGGCGTTTCTAATAGACGCCAACAGGGGGAAGAGGTACGCCGCGCAGCTAGGCGTCGACCCGGCCCAGCTACCTGAGAGGCTCATTAGGGATCTGTACGAGGGGAGGATTACATATGAGCAGTTTGTAAACGACGTCAGAAAGCAGGTTCTGCCAACTATGTGGGATCTGTATAACTGGGCTGTGTATGCCTACTCGCCGAGTGTTGTGAAGTTCTCGAAGGACCAGGGCCTCGAGCCTGTGGAGGCCCTTGAGCTGTACCAATTTGCAATCCACGATACCAACGTCTACGCCGACAAGACCTACCTGAGGAAGATACCGAGAGAGCAGGTGGCTAGGGTAGACCCAATTACAAAGCTGGCCTACGACTCCGCCGGCGGCATCATTGGCGTCGAGATAGATGGCGAGGTGTACCTAGGCTTCAACGTATTGGGCACAGTTACCCATACGCTGAAGCTCGAGTGGTACAGCCCCGTCATGGCTGAGCAGGAGCTGAGAGAGGTTTCGATACCCATCATACCGCTTGAGGCAGATTTGAAGAAGGCGATGCAGGGCGACGCCGCCGCCGTTCAGAAGCTGATAGATATGAAGCTTCACTACGTCATACCCATCCACGACTTCTGGGGCAGGATACCCGGCCTCACCACTGGAATCGACGTAAAGAAGGGCGAGTTCGATTTCGTGGCGAATTCACGCTTCTTGTACCATGGCGAGAATACGAGAGTGCAACAGATGTGGTACAGCTTCGAGCTGTGGCCCTCGCTGTACCTGTGGGTCAACCCGGTGGACGCCCAGTTGCTAGGCCTAAAAACTGGCGACGCCGTTAGGGTTAGACTTTTGATCCAGGCGCTAAACGACTTGGAGGTGGGTAGCTTCGTGACGAAGGTCTGGGTCACGCCTAGGGTGAGGGAGGGCGTCGTCGTGTTGCTCCACGGCGCGTATAGGTGGAGGCCTAAGTGGTGGGACTACGGCAAGGTGCTGAACACCGCCGGCTCGTACCCCACCTCGGCCGTGTTCCAGACGGTAGACATATCGGTGGACGGGGCGCC
>NZ_JBMFKV010000050.1:0-12216 GCF_049971835.1 Pyrobaculum sp. | reverse complement strand
CAAAGCCGCGGCCTCCTCCACCGTCTTATCCGGCGTAATGGTAATTGGCGGTTTTTTCGCTATGTCTCCGCAGTTCATAGTCATAATTTTCTTAGTGTTTAAATGTTTTTTAGTGCTGTTTTTAATGATTCTGGATTGGCCGTATTTATCTTTATTGTGTTTAGATGGGTCTCTATAGTTTCGTTGTAGCCGCCTATGAGGACGGCCTTGACGTCTCTAAACGTTGCTTTTGCGGTTTTCAACACCTCTGGATGTACCATGTCGTCCTCCCCGTCTGTTATTATGACTAGTTTGTAGTTGTGGAGGCCTTGTTGTTTTGCGTCTCTCACTGCGGTGTGGACCGCGGCTGTTATGTCGGTGCCGCCCAGGGGGAGGACGCGGAGGAGAGATTTGATAATATCTTTGATATTTGTTATGGGTGGGTACACCATCTGGTCAAAGAACCTCAGCACCACCTTCTTGCTACGCCTCATCAGGGCTATGGCGAGAGCTGTGGCCCAGGTAATTTTCTGTGTCATGTCCATGGCGACGCCGTCGTACAACGTGTAGAACATGGAGCCGGACTTGTCCACTAGTAGGTACACCTTCTCCCGGGTGTCGAGCGTCACGTCGTATATCGACAGGGATTTCGTGGCTAGTTTGTAGCCGAACAGCTCGCGGGATTGTATGTAGATGGCTTTGCTTAGGTTTGTGGCTTTCTGCAGGTCGGTGTACGCCCTTATCCTGGTGACCCCCGATATGACGCCGCGCCTCTCGGCGACGGCGCCTTGCTCCACCTCTGGCTGGACCGCGGCTATCATCTCGACGAGGGACTCCAGTATCTTGGCTAGCCTCGCTCTGTAGGGGTCGATGTCGATGTCGAACAGGAGCTCGGCCGCCTCTTTGCCCACCTCGTTGCCCAGGGCCTTGGTTATGGATTTTCTAAGCTTCTCAATGTTTTTAATGTTGCCCATGTAGAAGCGGAGTAGGCTGTTGATCTCCTGGCGTAGCTGCTGGTTTTCGCTGAGTTCTCTCATGTCTTGTTTCTTGTCGTCTACGCCCTCGACGGCGCCTCTCTCTATGCGGGAGAGGAGGCTGTTGTAGGCTCTTAGGAGCTTTACCGAGGCGGATTTGGAGACCTGGTAGTTGTATCTACTTATTTTTGATATCTCCTGGTATACCTCTGTGGATAGGTAGGACTTGACGAAGAGGTGCCACAGCGCCTCCTCGTCGCTGGGGTTTTCTCTCAGTATGGGAGTTCTGTAGTGTATGTAGAAGGAGTCCGCTATGATCTCGTTGGAAATCTTGGCCAGCTTCAGGGGGATGCCAAGGCGCTGGAAGTACTTCACAATTTCGTGTACCCGGAGGCGGGTCAGCTCGTCTTTATAGTCTACGTTGAGGAGGACGCCCATTATACCTGGCTCTTCAGCATCTCGAGGGTGGATTTAATCTCCTCTATCTCCACCTGGAAGAAGCGGTAGGTCACCGGGTCGGCTACCGACTTCTCGAAGAGTTCATAGGCTTCTTTGAGCTTCTCCTTAGCTATGGACAGGGCGTTGTTGGATATTAGTGCCTTTATTTCGTTGACCATGTCGTAGAGCACCGAGAGGTTGCCCGGCATGTGGGTGGCTAGGAAGGACTCGTACTCGGAGAGGTCTTCCCTGTCTTTTACCAGGTATTTCAACACCTTTAATGTGCCCGCCCTCACCACGGCGGCGTCTATGTCGGGGGGTCTTATCCCCAGCACGGTGAGGTAGGAGACGACGTATAGGGGTATCTTGACGCGGGTGCGGTTTGATATGACGACATGGTCTAGGTATGAGGCGACTATGGGGGATATGTGCTTCACGAGGGTGTTCATGTTTTCGTAGACGTAGTTCTGGACGTATTCGTTTAGCTTCTTGACTTCGTCCATGGACATGATGGGGGTTAGGTTTTCGTACTCCCTTCTCAGCCTAAGCCCGGCTTTGATCAGCTCCTCCGTCTCCTCCGGGTTGGCGTATTTAGTGAAGACGCGGAGGGGAAATCTGTCGTAGAGGGCTTGTAGCTCCTCTTCGTCTGGTATCCTGTTGGTGGCGCCGAAGACCGTCCAAGTCTTGACTGGTATTATGCTCCCCCCGTCGTATATCACCCTCTCGTTTAGTATTGTGAGCATGGTGTTGAGTATGGCGCTGGAGGCGTTGAATATCTCGTCGAGTAGGGCGAAGTCGGCCTCGACGATGGAGTTGGTGTATATCCTCTTGACGTTGCCCTTTAGGAGCTCGACGACGTCTATGGGGCCGATGACCTCCTCAATCTCTGTGAATTTGGTGAGCAACCTGTAGAACCACCTGGCTTTGAGCAACTTCGATGTGGAGGCGACGAGCATCGTCTTGGCGGTGCCGGGGGGGCCGATGAGGATGAAGTTCTCCCTGGTGAGGACGGCGGTGAGGCTGGCAGTGACCTCGTCGCTGAATTTAAAGAAGAGGCTGTCTAAGACTTTCCGGACTTGTACAATTCTCTGTAGCAAATCCTCCACATGTTTCACTGGAGTTTGCTTAAAATATTTTGCCTCTCTGGGGGCCAGCGCGGCGTGGGCCCGGCGTTTTGGACGTTGGTTTTTGAAAGTTTTGGCCTACTCTCCTGAGGTATGCTTATGTCCCAGCTATATAAGTCTTGTAGATAGAATAGCTGTGGATCAGTTTTTCGACATGTTTATAGCGTCGGCTAGGGGGAGGTTGCGCGAGTATTTGCTAAAACGCTCTAGTGAGGAGTACCCCATCGACGCGTTGGCCGATAAGATCTTGTACAGAGCGGTTGGCGGGGAGGCCTCGGAGGCGCGCACCGCCGGGGTGGACGGGGGGATAGGAGTGGTGAGGCTCGCCAACGGGCATCAGGTAATCCTCGCCAGAGCCGCCGCTGTTGGGCCGGATTTCATCGAGAGGGAGTTCATGGCCGACGTGGCCTCTGTGGACTCCAGCTCTCTGCCCTGGGCCTATCTGGTAATCGCCGAGTCGCTGGCTGGGGTACGGGCTTTGGAGAGGCACGGCGTCGACGTCTTGCTTATGGACGGCTCGCTGTACGCCAAAGTGGTGAGGCTTGTACACAACCTAATCCTGGCCAGGGAGTTCCAGAACTTGTACTACGTGCCGGAGCTGGCCACGGCGCTGTACACCCTGGCGCGTCTTTTGAGGACGGCGCGGGAGAGGGGGGCGAGGCTTGTGTTCGTGTCTAAGGACCACAGCTACAAGCTTCTGAAGGAACACGTCATTTTTGAAAAGCTGAGCGAGCGGTGGAGCGACTACGTGTTTCAGAGGGGTCTTCAGTGGTATTCCGTCCTCTGGATCCGGCGGTTTAGGAAAGAGCTTCTCGACAAGTACAAGATGGCGAGGTCCTACGACTACGAAGGCGCCAGGTTGCTGGCCCTCTTAATAACGCCCTCTGTCACAGATTCGGAGCTACTCGCCCGGGTGTTGCCAGAGGGGCACTACACAGTCCCCATGCTGGTGGGGGGTTGCGACGCGTATATGAACTACAAGGGGCTCTCCACAGTGGAGAAGTTGGTGAAGGCGGCTGAGGATAGGCTTGAGGATTCCCTCATCTTCAGGCTGAAGGATCAGTTTAGCCAAAACGTGGTGGAGTACGTAAGGGAGGCCCTGGAGGAGGTGCCCAAGATCTACTTCTTCTACGTGAGGCTGGGGAGGGACGACGCCCCCCTCCTGGTGGAGGTTCCGGCGGATGGAACTAAGATGTTCGACGGGGCCTCTGTAAAGGCCTTCTACCCACCTGCGAGGGTGGAGTACGTGGTTGGCCTCTTGGCGAGGCAATACAGAGACCCGCTTCACTACAACACGTGGCTGTGGTATGCCCACTCCGTGGCGTCTTTCAAGGGGAGCCAGCTGTCCGAGTACGCGGTGTACATCAAGAACATGGCTGAGGAGCTGGGGATGGCTAGGAGGGTTAAGATGGCCTGGGGGTTATGAGAATCGGCTACGTAGTGGCCACGGCGACGCCCTTCGAGTTCGTGGCGACGCTTGACCCCGAGAAGCCCATCAGCCTGTACGACTACGTAGTGGTTGACCACGTGGAGTACGATCCGGGGAGGGGGGAGCACGTCTCGGCGCGGCTCCTGGGGCAGATAGTCAAGCTGTACCGGGACCCCTACTCAGCCAAGAGGGACCTCCCCCTGTACAGCGTAATTAGAGACGTGTCTGAGAATATCCTGGAGGTGCAGATAGCGGTGGTGAAGGTGCTGGGCTACGTAGAGGGGGGCGAGCTGAGGCAACCTAAACAGCCCCCCAGGATAGGCGCCTCCGTCTACCTCGCCGAGGACGCCGACGTGGAGGAGCTTTTCAGAGTCGAGAACGGCCTCTGCGTGGGCAGGCTCGCCAGCCGGGACGTGGAGATCTGTCTAGACCTCAACGGAATAAAGAGACACATTGCAGTCATAGCGGCGACTGGTAGCGGGAAGACTTGGTTCTCCGTGGTCCTCATAGAGGAGTTGTTAAAGAAGGGCGCCAAGATCGTGGTTATCGACCCCCACGGCGAGTACGTCCCAATTAGAGACAGCATCCACCGCCTAGGCCCCTACACGGCGAGGGTGGTGAAGGTGGCGGAGCACCACGTGGGGGACTTGATGTACAAGATCGGCGTCCTCGACAGCGATCCAGAGGCTTTGGCAAACGCCGCGGGGGTGCCCCCCGGCGCTAAGAAGATTAGATACGCCATATACCTCGCCTGGTCCTACGCCAAGAAGGTCAAGAAGGCCGCCGGCAGGCCCGTGGGCCTCGCCTTCCTTAGGCGGGTTCTCTACACGGCGATGAGGGGGGAGGGCGCGCTTAACAAACTGTTCCAGCAGTACAAGGTAGAGGGGGACTTCCCCATGTCCGACCTCAAGCAACTAGCCTCTAAAGATCGCCACGCTGTGTTCAGCGCGTTGACTTATTTAAAGAGGCTCCAGAGGCTGGGGGTCTTCGCCCCCCGCTCCACGCCCCTCGCCAAGATGCTGGGGGACATCACCATCGTCAACCTGGCGGGGGTCAACGAGGAGGTGCAGGACTACGTGGTGGCGCATCTCGTCAACAGACTGTTCCAGGCGAGGGTGAGGCACGTGAGGGGGCTGAGGGGGGTGAAGTTGCCGTGGCCCGTGGTGCTCTTCGTAGAGGAGGCTCACCGCTTCGCCCCGCCTAAGTCTCTGCGGAAGACCAGGTCTTACGAGGCGCTGTCCCGGGTGGCGTCTGAGGGCCGGAAGTTCGGGGCCTACCTAGTGGCCATCACCCAGAGGCCGAGCAAGGTGGACCCCGACATAATTAGCCAGTGCCAGAGCCAGGTGATTATGCGCATCGTCAACCCGAGGGATCAGGAGGCCGTTAGGGAGAGCAGCGAGTTGCTCGCCCAGGAGTTTCTGGAGAACCTCCCGGGGCTCGACGTGGGGGAGGCTGTGGTGCTGGGGCCCCTGGTGAGGCTCCCCGTTGTGCTGAAGGTGAGAGACAGAGTGCTGGAGTACGGCGGTGGGGACATAGACCTGGCGGAGGCGTGGCGGGTGGATAAAACCGCCGACGTGGCGCAGCTCTGGCGGAGGCTGTACAACTCGGCGCCGGGCCCCGGCGTAATGCTCTCCGCGGCGAGGCTCAAGGTGGTGCAGAAGCTGAGGGAGGGAGGCCGCATAAAGGTGAAGCTACTGGAGGGGGATAGGGAGGTGGAGGTGGTGGTGGAGGACGGGAGGCCCACGTGTAGCGTCTGCGGCGCGGGGAGGCCCTGCCACCACGTCTACAAGGCGCTGGAGGAGGTGGTGGAGGTTTTATGAAGATTCTACACATCTCCGACGCCCACCTGGGGAGGGCGCAGTACGGCCTCCCGGAGAGGGAGGAGGATTACTACAATGCCTTCCGCGAGGCCTTGGCGAGGGGGAGGTCGGCAGACGCCGTGTTGGTGACGGGGGATCTCTTCGACACGAGGAGGCCCCCGACGAGGGCGGTGCTCCGCTTCGTGGAGGCGGTGGAGGGCGTCGGGGTGCCCATATACCTCATCGGGGGGAACCACGACTTCAGCTACGTGCGGTATAGGGCTGAGGCGGAGGGGTGCGCCGGGGGGCACTGCCACGTGGATACCGTGTTGAAGTTGCTCGACAGGCTGAGGCTGGGGAGGCTGTTGTGCTGGGACTCAGCGGATCTAGGCGGCGTGTGGATATTCGGTGCATGCGCCACGCCACGGGACTACGCCGGCGAGTACAAGAGGCTGTTGCAGAGGGCCCCGCCCGGCGCCGTCTTAGCCATCCACCAAGCCATCGAGGGGGTAAGGGCGAGGTACCCGGCCGAGGAGGACGACTTCACAATGCCCCAGTCGGTTTTCCAGGGGCTCTCCCACCTCCACATAGCCGCCGGGCACGTCCACGACCACTTCGCTAGGCACCCCCTGGGTGCCGTCTGGGCGGGGTCGCTGGAGGTGTGGGACGTGGGGGAGTTCGAGACGTGGGACTACGCCGGTGGGTTTGAGAAGAGCCAGGAGAGGGCGCCTAAGGGCGCGGTTCTGATAGACGTGTCTGGGAGGGCGGTGTCGCTTAAGGCAATACCGTTGCCGGAGAGCAGGCCGCTTTACCGGGTGAGGCTCCACGTAAGGGACGCCGGCGAGTTGCAGAGGGCTGTGGAGGAGGCGGCCCGGCTTTTCGACAAGCCAGGTGCGGTGGTTAGGGTGGAGGTGTGGGGCACCTTGGAGGAGGGCGTGAAGACTAGGCAACTGGCGGCTTTCTTCACCAAGGCGTTGCATGTAGACGTGGCGGACCGCTCCTCCGCGCCGCAGAGGGCGGTGGCTCTCCGGGGCTCGGCCATGGAGGAGTTGTGGAGGTTGATGCGGGAGAGGCTGGGGGACGGCGCCGAGGTGGTGGTTAAGGCTATGGAGTATCTGAGAGAGGGGGAGCGGGAGGCGGCCTATAGACTTGTGCTCAAGGCGCTGTATGATTAGGCGGGTTGAACTTGTCAACTTCAAGGCGCACGGAAAGGCGTCCATACGCTTCGGCGAGGGGGTGAACTTCATATACGGCCCAAACGGCTCAGGCAAGACGTCGATAATGGAGGCCGTCTCAGTCGCCCTCTTCGGCTCCCAGTGGGTTAAGAGGGTGGGGGGGAGGTGGTCTGACTACCTCAGAAGAGGGGCCACGTCGGGGGAAGTGAGGTTGCACCTCGTCCACGCCGGGGCCGAGCTTCTCGTGGTAAGGAGGTTCGGCGAGGGGGGCACCGTCCCCTCCGGCACGTACCTCGCGGTGAACGGCGCCGTGGTGGCGAGGGGTGACAGCGACGTAACCGCCGCGCTCGCCGCTAGGCTGGGGCTGGGGATCGAGGAGTATAGACAGCTACTCTACATCCGCCAGGGGGAGCTCCGGCGGATTCTACAAGAGGCCGAGTACCTAGACCGGGTGCTGAGGCTAGACGAATTCGACAAGCTAGACGAGGTGCTGAGGGAGGTGTTAAACGAGCTCAGGGCCAGGAGGGAGAGGGTGGGCGGCAGAGCCGAGGAGCTTGAGAAGAGGGCCCAGTTCCTTAAGACCCGCGTAGACGCCCTTAGGCGGGAGCTCGCCGAGCTGGAGGAGAGGCTGAGGGGGCTTGAGTCTGTTAAAAACCAATACGCCGAGGTGAAGGAGAGGTACGCCAAGCTGAGGGAGCGCCACGCCTCCCTGGCGAAGGAGAGGGAGGCGCTCGAGAAGAAGCTGGAGGAGCTGGCCCAGACCTCCCTCGACGCTGAGAGGGAGATCGAGCGTCTAGAGGCGGAGCTGGGGGAGATAAGGAGGGCGAGGGAGGAGTTGAGAAGCCTCCCACAAATCGGCGACGTGGAGAAGGAGTATTTCGAACTCCGGCAGTTGGTGGCGGCCGCGGAGAGGGTGCCCCAGGAGGTGAGGAGCTACGACCCGGCGAGGCTGGAGGAGGCGAGGAGGAGGGCAGAGGACGCCACTAGGCGGCTGGCCGAGGTGAGGTCTAGGCTTGAACTGCTTAGAGACGTGGTGAGGCTGGCGGGCCGCGCCGAGGGCGGCGTGTGCCCGGTGTGCGGCTCCCCCCTCCGCCCAGAGGCTGTTAAGAGGCACGAGCTGGAGGTGGCCGGGCTGGAGAGGGAGGAGAGGAGGCTGGCGGAGCTGGTGGAGGAGCTGAGGGGGGAGGTCAAGAGGCTTGAGGCGCTTGACAAGCTCTACCACGCAAACAAGGACTACGTCAAGGTGGACCTCGCCGCCGCGAGGAGGAGGCTGGCGGAGCTGGAGAAGGCCTACAACGAGAAGAGAGAGGTGGAGAAGAGGCGCGCTTACCTAACCGCGCTGGCGGAGAGAGAGGGCGATGTGGAGAAGAGGCTGGCGGAGGCGAGGAGGAGGCTGGCGGAGGCCGAGGCCAAGATTGGGGAAGTCGGCGAGAGGCTCAGGGAGGTGGAGAAGGAGGCGGAGGAGGTGGAGAGAGAGCTGAGAGAGACCGAGGCTACGTACAGCCAGCTGGAGGAGAAATTCAAGGAGTACAACATATTATCCGGCCGGGTGGACACGCTACGGCGCCAGCTTGAGGAGGCCGAGCGCGAGCTGGGCTCCATAGCTGGGGAGCTGGAGAAGGCCAAGACGGAGCTCGCGAAGCTAGACGGCGCGCTGGGCAAGGCCAAGAACATGCGGGCGGCGCTGGGCGAGGTTAAGCCCATGGCTAGGCAGATACTCCTCCGAGCCATAAACGAGGAGCTCAACCACGTATTCCTAAAACTGAGACACAAAGAATCCTTCAAGTCGGCGCATTTAGCCGACTCCAACGGCCGCTACGTGGTGAGGGTAGCCACACCCACCGGCTACATCGAGCACGGCCTGCTGTCGCTGGGAGAGCAGAACCTACTCGCCCTCTCGCTGAGAGTCGCCCTGGCGAGAGCCCTCCTCGGCGGGGCCCCCTTCATGATGTTCGACGAGCCAACCGAACACCTCGACGAACACCACCGCAGAAAAATTGTAGAACTAATCCGAGAACTCACCTCAGTGGTCCCCACAGTCATCGTAACGTCGCACCTAGGCGAATTCGAAGAAGTAGCCGACCAAGTCATCCAGCTCTAGGGTTTTCACTCCAAACGCCGATAGGAGAGGTCGAGGTCTCTACAAAGCGGCGGGCCGGCGGCCGCGCGGCGTCCCCCCCCCCCCCCCGGTAACTGCCGCGTGCCGGCTCTACTGCGCCGCCTCTGCCGCCTGGGCCATCTGTTGCTCAAAGACCCAGACCGGCGTAGATAGTATAGCCACGTAGCCGCCGAAGGCCTGCATCAGGGTTTTGGACTCCTCGACGCCGCGGGGTATCACCTCCACCCTCACCCCCTTCTCCTCGGCCTTCATCACGGCCTCCAGCACAGCGTCTTCGCCCAGCTCCTCCGCCACCACCACCACCTCTGCCATGCCGGTTTCCAAAGCCTTGAGGGCCCTCTCCCTGCCGTATACGAGGTAGTCGCTTTTCTTCACCGCGTAGTACATAACCCTGTCCATAACCTCCTTAGCCTTGACATATTCGCTCTCCTTAAGCGCCTCCTGGGCGTTTCTGATGGCCTCGGTGACGCCGTACTCATTGGCGCAACAAGCCGGCACGACCGCTAGGATCTTGTCCTTTAGGCGGTAGTCGAGGCCCCCCTCCTCTAAGAAGTCCTCCTTGGTGGGGCCGGGGCCGCCCACGATTATCCCCTTCAGCGTGGGTATCTGGAGAAATATCTTATTCACCTCCTCGGCCACAAGTTTATAGAAGGTCTCAGCTAGGTGCTCCGTCTGCCTCTTGTAGCGGTTCGCCGACTGGCCGCCGGCGCTGTGCTTACCCGGGACGAAGAACTCCACTGTCTTAACCACCTCCCACTGGCCCCCCTTGAGGAGGGCGATCACGGCCTCCCCCCTCTCCACAACCACTATGCCGTAGACGACGCCGGCGTGTAGCTGATCCTCCAAAATCTCGGTGTGGAAGGCGGTGTCGCATATGTACTTGAAGGTGTTTATCGGCTGGGGCGGCACCACGACGTAGTAAACCCACTCGTAGTTCCCCTGGTTAATCATGTGGAAGCCTGCGAACACCGCCATGCCGTTCTCCGGCGCCTTGGCCTCCCCCTTCAAGTTATTCGTAATCCGCTCCAAGGTGTCCTGGACGTGTGTCCTCGTAGTCTTGTCCTTTATGTTAGAGGCTGTCGACCACTCAGACCTGAGTAGGTTGAGTACGTCGGGCATGGGCCTCTCTGCGTTTATGTACAGAGTGATTAGGGTAGTGGCGTAGCCCCTAAACTTTTTAAGCAGGTTGATAAATGCCCTGAGCTCCACCGGCGTCTTGATGTAGTAAACGCCGTTAGGCGGCCTGTTCATGCCCAGAAACCGCGGATGGGCTATATAAAATTGTTGGTGTGTGAAAAGGTTTATAAACCTCGGAATTACAGCACGGCCATGTCTCTAGCCGCGAGGAGGAAGGTGAGGATAAGGCTCTACGGCACCAACCCCGCCGACGTGGAGCAGGTGGCCCGCGAGATCGTCGACTTGGCTAAGAAGATGGGGGTGCAGGTCAGGGGGCCTATTCCACTGCCCACGAGGCGCCTCGTGGTGACTGTGAGGAGGGCGCCGTCTGGCCAGGGCTACCACACCTACGACCACTGGGAGATGCGCATATCTAAGCGCCTAATCGACATCGAGGCCTCCGAGAGAGTCCTCAGGAGGCTGATGACGATTAGGGTGCCCGACACCGTCAAGATAGAGCTTCAGCTCGTCTAAACCAATAAATACCTCTAGTCCTCCTCCTACGTGAGGATACTTGTCACCAACGACGACGGCATCCACAGCCCGGGCCTGCGGCTTCTCTACCAATTCGCCGCGGCTCTGGGGGAGGTGGACGTGGTGGCGCCCGAGTCGCCGAAGTCTGCGACGGGGCTCGGCATCACCCTCCACAAACCCCTGCGGATGTACGAGGCCGACCTCTGCGGCTTCAAGGCGCTGGCCACTTCCGGCACACCTTCAGACACCGTCTACCTAGCCACCCTGGGCCTCGGCAGGAGGTACGACCTGGTGCTGTCCGGCGTGAATCTAGGCGACAACACCTCGCTACAGGTTATACTCTCCTCCGGCACGCTGGGAGCGGCGTTTCAAGCCGCGCTCCTCGGCATACCGGCGCTGGCATACTCGGCATACGTCGGAGACTGGGGGGAGGTGCTGAACGACAAGGAGGCCTTGGAGATAATGGGATCTGTAGTGGTCTCCTCAGCCAGCTTTGTCTTGAGGAGGGGGATGCCGCGGGGCGTCGACGTGATTAGCATAAACTTCCCCCAAAGAGTCAAGAAGGGGGTGAGGGCCCGGCTTGTAAAAGCGGCGAAGCTGAGATACGCACAGCTACTGGAGGAGCGGACAGACCCCAGGGGGGTTAAGTACTACTGGCTATACGGCAGGGACCTAGCCCCCGAGCCCGACACAGACGTCTATGTAGTTCTGAGAGAGGGCAACATAGCCGTCACGCCCCTCACACTTAACCTAAACGCCCTAGACTCAGAAGCCAAGGCCGACGTAGACGCCGTCGAGGACTTTGTGGAGTACGTAAACGCCTCACTATGACGTCTATAATAAACTACGCGACAACCATAGCGCTGGCGCTGGTCATAGCCGCCGGCGCCTCTCTAATCTACGTGCTGTACGTACACACGACGACACCTCCAACGACGCCGAGTGCTCCAGCCCCGACGCCCACGGCCCCCACACAGCCAAAGCCGAGCAACACATCTACATACACTCCGAAGACCACAACGACGCCAGTCGCGACGCAGTCGCGCGTCTTAAGCGTCGTATTGTACGTCTCTCCACCTGAGATAACTAGATGCGCAGGGATTGGAGGCGACTACGTGTACTACTTTAACATTACAGTTGAAAGAACCAGACCAGAGGACCCGGTCACAGTCTACAACTTTAAGGCTGTGACTCAAAACGCCACACTTGACCTACAGACAGCCTCGGTGCTCGCCCTGGAGAGGGAGTACTTCAAGCCGTATCTAATAAACGAGACCCAGAAGCTGGGCGTACTGAACATATACCTAGAGCTAATCTCTGACAAACCACTCGACATAAGAGTGGTGAACTACCTAGGCGTCAATTACACGATAAACAGGTTTGTCTACGTCTCATGTATAAAGATGGTGAAGCTGAGCGGTGCCCACGACCTCATCCTACTCGGCCCCGGCACATTTCGATTAATTCCCACGGACCGCACCTTCACAGTGGAGATAAGTGGCCTTCCCCCAGGTAGATATAGAGTGGTG
>NZ_JBMFKV010000049.1:0-12599 GCF_049971835.1 Pyrobaculum sp. | reverse complement strand
TCTTCAGCCACGTCCCTAGCCACGGCTATGTTTACTCTGTCCTTCCTGACACTCATAGAATCTCCCAAATTTCAGATATTTATAGTTAAAAGACGGGAAATAACCAGAGATGGTGCACACCTTTGGACTGACTCAACAAGTTAATTCGCGATCTGTGTATAATTGTCTAAGACACTCCAAATCCGTGTTGTAAGCATTCTACACCATCTCCAATGGAGCCCAGAGAGCTCACAAACCCTACATGCCGCCTATGGAACCGAGCCCCCGCATACGGCGTAGATTCAAACTTGCCGTGAAGACCTGTGTCGAATTCCTCGTATATCCACAACCCACCCTTCTCCTGCCGGAATTCGACGCATGCATCAACGCCGGGGACGGGACGCCCCTTACACGCGGCTCATAAACCATTAGCCCGCGCTTAGCCTCGCGTTTCTGCACCCTAGACACCACATCAATACCTCTAGGTTAACCTAAGCCACAGACCGCTCCAGCTCCCCTCTCAGCTATAGAAATAAATCTAGATATCACTGGCGCCCGACACCACGCTGAGGCTCGTGGAGTTGCCTGTGGAGGACTCCGAGGTCGTCTTTATGCGTAGGTAGGTTATCTTCTAACGGTTGTTAGTAATGTTTTAGATTTTTTCACATAGAGACGCCATGCCTGCGCCACTTGAACCACACGGCGGGCGGCTGGTTTACAATGTGATAGAAGATAGAGACAAGGCGGAGAGCGCCGTGAAGGGCCTCGCCAGATTGGAGATAGAGCCGACCCTCGGCCCGGACGGCGCGCCGATCCGCAACTCCTACCGCGAGATTATGTCCATCGCATACGGCTTCTTCAGCCCCGTGGAGGGCTTCATGACGAGAAACGAGGTGGAGAATATTTTAAAGGAGAGGCGCCTCCTAAGCGGCTGGCTCTTCCCATTCCCGCTGGTGTTCGACGTGGATGAGGAGAGGTTCAAGTCGCTGGGGGTTAAAGAGGGCGACACCGTGTTGCTCACCCTCAAGGGCAAGCCGTTTGCCACGTTGAAAATCGAAGAGGTGTGGAAGCTCCCGGACCGCAAGGAGTTCGCCGACGCCGTCTTCGGAACCCCCGAGCGCAACAAGGAGGTGGTGAAGAAGAGGTTCGATGAAAAACACCCCGGCTGGCTGATATACCGATCCATGAAGCCCATCGCCCTGGCGGGGAAGGTCACAGTGGTGAACCCGCCGAGGTTTAAAGATCCCTACAACAGGTTTTGGATGCCGCCGCACGTCTCGCGGGAGTACGTGGCTAAGAAGGGGTGGAAGATCGTGGTTGCCCACCAGACGAGAAACGTGCCGCACATAGGCCACGAAATGCTTATGAAAAGGGCCATGTTCGTCGCCGGTTGCGACAGGCCGGGAGACGCCGTGCTCGTAAACGCAATTATAGGGGCCAAGAGGCCGGGGGACTACGTAGACGAGGCCATCCTGGAGGGCCACGAGGCCCTTAACAAATTCGGCTACTTCCACCCAGACCGCCACGTGGTTACCATGACTCTGTGGGATATGCGCTACGGGAACCCGCTGGAGTCGATACTGCACGGAATCATTAGGCAGAACCTCGGCGCGACGCACCACATGTTCGGCCGGGACCACGCCGCCACGGGTGACTACTACGACCCCTACGCCACGCAGTACCTCTGGACGCGGGGCCTCCCCAGCTACGGCATCAACGAGCCGCCTCACGTGACGGACAAGGGGCTGAAGATACGCCCGGTGAACCTCGGCGAATTCGCCTACTGCCCCAAGTGCGGCGAGTACACGTACCTGGGCATGTCTTACGGCGACTACAAGGAGGTGGCCCTCTGCGGCCACACGCCGGAGAGGATATCCGGCTCCTTCCTCCGAGGCGTCATCATAGAGGGCCTCAGGCCGCCGAAGGTGGTCATGAGGCCGGAGGTGTACGACGTTATTGTAAAGTGGTGGAGGGTGTACGGCTACCCCTACGTCACGGAGAAGTACCTCAAAATTAAAGAACAGGAGCTGGAGGTGGAGCTATGACGTACAAAATCGGGTTGCTGATAGACGAGAGGCGCTACGAGGCTATTAAAGACACGCCGCTGGCCCAGAACCTCAAGTCTATGTTCGGCGGGGAGATAAAGATACTGGAGGTGGACGTCGACGAGGAGATCGCGAAGAGGATACTTGCCGAGTTCCCCTCGGCTAGGGTAGACGCCAGGGGCTTCCTCGAGGACCTCCCAGTGGCGTTCAAGAAGGCGCTGTTCGACGCCATTGCCCAGACTAAGAGGGCTGATAAGACGGCGTTTGAAAAAGTGTTTGAAAAAATAGACGCCATTAAGGAAGCGGCGCGGAAAGAGAAGGAGTACGTACCTCCACCTTGAGCCCCGGGGCGGGTAGCAACATCTTTTTTAGATACGCCGAGTGCCTCACAACGAATACGTGGATTTTCCCGTCTTTCTCGGTTTTTATGGGGGCGCCCCTGAATTTTTTGAGGGCCTCGTGTAGCGGCGAGCCGGCCAGTTGCGGTGGATATTCCACACTGTATAAAGCGATATCCTTATCGGCCAGCGGCTCGAAGAACAGCTCTTTCAAAAACTCATCTCCATTATATCAGTTACTATCTCAGGAATCCTAAGATAATTTAATGTTTGTTTCAACTCTCTGATACCCCTTGCGCCCAAGATCGAATAATATCTAGCGGCCTCATACGTCAAGGGGCGAATAACTACGTATAGAAATTTTTTCGGCACTGCACGTTACCTTTATGCTCTCTGGGCGTCTCGGGGATACGGAGATGCTGGGCGTAAGCGGCACCGTAATGCGCATGGGCAACTCACTTGGAGGACCACCGCCGCGCCCTCCCAGATACGTATTGAGGACATCGACACATATCAGAGCCCTCACAAGGGCGGGACCGGCCTCGACCAGACCGTGCGTAGGAACTCACTCCTTTTGATTCAGTGATGCCGACTCGCCCTGGAGACTCGAACATCTTCTTCCATCTTCTCTCGATATTTTCTACCCCCGTAACCTCAAGATATAGTTGTATGCCGAGTAGGCCGCTACGGCCCCCTGCGCCGCGGCTATCTGTATCTGTTTAAACCCTCTGGACATCGCCGTGGTGCAGTCCCCGGCCGCATAGATGCCGGGGATATTCGTCTCCATGGCCTCATTTACTTTAACATAGCCGTCTTCGGTGAGTTCTAGGCCGACGCGTCTGAAAAAATCCACGGGCGTCTCCGCGCCTATTTCGATGAAGATGCCGTCAACTGGCAGTTTTTCTAACTCACCGCTGTCTATTCTCTTAATTACCGCCTCTCTAAGCATTTTATCGCCTCTGAGTTCAACCACCACGCGGTTCCACAAGATCTCTATCTTCCCGCTTTTAGAGAGGAGCTTTTGGTAATGCGGCCTCGCCCTCAGCCTATCCCTTAGTAGATCTTAGAGGCGTATTCCGCAAGCAACAAGGCGGCCTGCGCCGCCGAGACCCCTCCTCCCACAACGGCGACTGTTTTGCCCCTAAAGAGAGGGGCGTCGCAAGGAGCGCAGTAGCTCACCCCCTCGCGTTAAACTCCTCCTCCCCCGGAACGCCGAGCTTCCTCCTCCGCTCCCCCACGGCGATTATCACCGTGACAGCTTCCAACATCTCGCCGCTATCCATTGTCACAACAAATCTATTGTCTATCTGCCGGATATTCTCAACTTTTCCCAGTATAATAGGGGCGCACTACAGCTAATCAGATTATAACTTTTTCCACCTCATTTGGCGAGCTGTTAGAGGCTGTTACCGTGTTAACTGCCGTAAGGGAGCGGTGGAGGAAGTAGCCCCAAAGCCCTTGGCAATAGTGGTGAAAAACCACGCCTAGGCGGCAGTATTCTTGAAGGCGTGGCTCTGCACTATACCTGTGGCAATAGTCATTTTTCAAGAATTCATATCGCTCCTAAGGCGGTTTGGCCAAGCCGCTACGCGGTCGCTATTTACGTATAGCAATTGTTTAAGCTGAAGTGGCGCCTCTCGTACTAGCGGGGCCCGCCGCCCTAAGTATACGCCTTCGTGGTGTCGTAGCTATTTGCATATACAAACAAGTTATCTTGTTTGCACTCTCTCGACTATTTCTTTTACTAGCTTCTCCACCCGCTTTAGGGCCTCGGCCACCTGCTCCGCGGTTGCCCACCCCTCGTAGAAGTTTATGTGCATGGAGTTTGCTTGTGCCCAGGCGTCGTGTACCCAGTTGCCCAGCTCATCGGCAATCTTCTTGGCGTAGCGCCACAGCTCTCCGTGTGACGCCAGTCTAACGCCGTCGCGCCAGTAGGCGTAGGCCTTCACAGCCAGCGCCGCCGCCCCCCAAATCTTCTCACTAGCCTGCCTCAAATCGCCAGCCCTCAGCTCCTCCCCCGCCGCCCTCAGCAGATCTAAGGCAACTTCGGCGTACGCCCTAGCCCTCCCCGGGGGGTCTGTGTTTGAGAGGGCTATTTCGAGCAGATAATCTTCAAGCGAGACAGCCTCAGACTCGGCCAACGCCCTCAGCCGCCTAGCTAACGCGGAGGGTAGGTAGATTGCCTCCACATCCACAGAATATTCCAGTTTTTATAAGCTCGTACAGAGCTCCACCCGACCCTCTTGCCGCCGGGCCTCTTGACGTGGAGCAGGTGCTTAGCTAGATTTCGCACATCTTTACTGGCCCCCCACCCGCGAAGCCGAAAAAAGCGCCCACCTGCGTACTTACCGAGCCTCGGCGGTGTACAGCATCAGCGCCCTTTCTTTCAACCGTCCGGTGGTTGGGTCGACCTCCAGCTCCAGCACCTCTAGAGTCGTCACTCCGATGAGCACCTTATCAATCACGTCTGATATCAAGACGGGGACCACCTCGCCGCGGCCGGCGATCTCCACGTAGGCCCTCCCCCGCTCCATTTCTATTACTCCAGCACCTGTCTCTACCCTCGACACGGCGTGGGGCTTTATCCCGAGCTCCTCTGCCAGCCACCTCGGCAACACGGTCAAAGTAGCCCCGGTATCCACCAGCGCCTTCACAGACCTACGCGCCGTACCCTCTAAATTTGCAACAATAGCCTCAACCCAGATATGACCCACGAATCTTTTAACGAGTTTAAAAGTAAATTTTCCCTATGTCCCAGCCGCGTATTTACCGTGTTTTTTCACCATCTCGCCAATCGGCTACTCCAAATACCTAGCTGAGGCGGCACACTGCCAAGTTCAGCATTGTGGGAGGGGAGGCGGCGAGAGAGCATTTCTCGGCCTCCAGTTAGAAATGTAACAGCTCTCATGCGGTTAATAAGTATCCCGCAATTGCTAATCCATTAGCCGCAAATATATGGTTGAAGTTTATCCAAACCTGTTTAGTAGGTAAGGTGGAGTAGTTCCGGCGGTCATGGTAGCAATTGCTAAAAACGCGTAGCAACGTGGATTAGATACGCCGCGTAGGAGAAGTTGCAGATAGATCTGAGCATAGGACCCCGTCGTGGAGTTTAGCAAAGAGGCTAGAAATAATACAAGTGGCCCGCTTTATGGCCTCGTCAGTCCGTGGATTTTAATTACCACCGGTAATAGGGAGCCGCAAGCAAGGCAGAGATAAGTAAAGGCTTTGCTAAAGACGAGACGCAGTAGGCTAAAAGCCCTAATACATACCAATGCTCTGGTTGCTTCAAAGAGCGGAACGCATAGACGACGCCCTCTGCCTACTCTTACTAAGGAGATATGCATGTGCGACAAAGAGCCGCGCCTGCTGAGATCTACGCCGTGTAGAACTCCCAACAAGGCGGCGTACAGTAGGGAAAAATCCACAGGTCTTAGGAGAGGCAGAAGCTGTCTGTAGAGGAGTCGCCCAGAGCCTCACTTGGCGAGCCCTAGCATTGCCGAAATCTATGAAGAAGTTTTTATTAAGCTCTACGTTTACCTTCTAGCTGATAAGGCGGAGTAGAGGCACTCTTGCTAAATGCCTCGCCGTGTTGTAGGTGGAGAGGTTTGAAGCTACTAGTAACGGCTCTTTCACTTTTGCCCTCCCTAGGCCTTTCTCCATTAGCGAGTATCGCCGCGGAAGGGCGCAACATATGTATATTGCGAATTGTCTCCCTGAGCTCTTGGGAGATATCTCTGTCTGTTTAAAGTATTACGTAAAAGCGGTGGTTTATACCACTGTTAGCGACACTCTTCAAATCTGTACTTAACACGAATACTTTTTTCTTTAACTCTAAATTCTACATTTAGGGGTTCTATACATAAACCTCTGAAAAACCCATTGAGATATCTTGCAACATATTCTTGTAATACAGGATCTTCAATAAAATTGCTAACGGGGGCGTTTTTCATTTCGACTACGTCGCCATGTATTTCAACAATTCCGTATCCGCCGAATTTAGCAACTTCTCTAAGCCCTTCAAGTGCTTCTTTTGGTGTATTCCAGCCCATACTCTCTCTTGTAGACTTCCCCATGGCATAACCAAGTCTTTCTACTAGAATAACAGCACTGTCCCCCACGAGGTTTCTTAATTCTGAGACTAATGCTAGTAAGGAGCTTGCAGGCGTCGCCACGATTCTCCCTCCGCGGTACTCCATAACGCCGCTGTCCAGATCGAGTCTTACCTCGCCTTTTAATAATTTTCTAAGTGCTGTGAAGAACTCCATTATATTATTTCAGAAATTTTTGTCTGTAGCCTTTCCATTTCTAATAGTATTAATCCAAGATTTGCATTAGGATTTGCCAAGGCTAGTAAATATAAATCCTTTACTCTATATACGATTAGGTTTTTATGTTCATATGTCAATATGGCATATCTACTGCTACCGATCTTCAACTCTTCTCCTAATCTTTTTAAGCTACCTGCCGCCAGTGCCCACATAGCTGATACTAATTTTGGATCTCCCGTCGGCAGTACATACGCCACTGGTAAACCGTCGCCTCGCGAAAGCACGACGCCCGTCACATCGCCCCCGCTACGCGCTAAAAATTCAGAAAGTAAATCTCTAATTCTACTTTCAATAGGCAGTGCCACAGCTTACTGAGATTTTATATATTTATTTTTATTGGTTAGTTTCTCCGCCATTTCAATAGCTACGCCTATCTCCTCTGCGTCAAAAATTACCACTTCGCCTCTAGAAATAACCACAGCTTTACCTCCTCCTATAAATACGGCAAGCTCCTCCACCTCTCCTACCACTCTGGCCGCCGCCACTGGCGAGACGCGTCTGGGAAAGCCTTCTCTATCAAGATATAGTTTAAATACATGCTCGTTATGGACGACACAGAATTCTTCAAAATCTCTCCTCACCTCTGCCTCCACTACCACCTCCTCGCTACATATGGGGCATTTCACAACTACTCTAACCATATAAATTTAATTCATTTCTCGTTTTATGAGTTTTGCAGTTATTCAAGGGGATTCTATTTTAGAAACACATATAGAAAAACAGCATCTTATGAAAATACTACAGCTTTTTAAAAAAGCAAAAGAACATATTAATGTAAAACAATTTTACATCTCTACTGGCGGCGAGAAATATGTAGGAATTGTTAAAGACGATTTAATTGTAGTAATAAAAGTAGGCGAAATGCCCGTGGGCGTCGCGTTGCTAGAAGCCGAAAAAATCCTTTTCAATTTCCTCAATAAGCCTAAAAGCTAAGTAATCCAGTTGCTCTATATCGCTTGGGCGCGAGACTATACAAACAGCTACCTTCTCCCCCTTTCTTGTAACAACTATATATTTATCAAAGATTAAGTCAACGCCAAGGAGAGAGCTTCTCAACACCTCTTCGCCAGACTTAAGTTTTGATAAAGCCGAGGAGAGGAAAATAGCGCCTTCTTTCTCCAACCCCACAGACTCAACAAGTATGCCATTTTTATGGAACACAGCTATGCCGATAATAACATCGGGGTGGTCAGATAAAGCTCTTTGCAGAACCTCTCGAAGCCTCACGGGGAAAAATATTTCGCATCATTTAAAAAAGTAGTAAAGACTGAGAGCTACACAACTGACATCTACGAAACTCTGTATCAATTATCAAGCTCGGCGCTGTAGCGGATAGGAAAAGTATTATCTTATCTTAACTGTGTAGAATGGCGTACTGTATAGAGAAGAGGGGCTATGTAGCACGAGATGCCCCATAAGCGTGCCAAAATTGTGGAGATGCCAAATAGAAAAATAAAGCGTGAGGATTCGAGTTCCATCGCGACGACGCGCCGATATTATGCATACAGAAGAGGCGCCGGGAGAGGCTTCCTCCTCTCCCCACAGCTCTGGCCTCCCTTATTTCACTACCACTTCTGCATTCTCCTTGGCTTAACAAAGGAGGTTTTTTCTTGATTCAATAAATGTAGGCGGGAGTTGTGAGGCGTCTCCAGATATTATTCACATGAGTAGAATTATGCAACACTGAAAGAGTTGAATGAGGGGTACCGAGACTACCTCTAGATAGAGGCTAAGTACTAATACAGCGAAATGGTGAAGCCAGGACTAGAGCCGCCGTTAATTCATAAACAGGGGGTGTCTCTACTCACATGGGCCTGCAGTAGCCCGCTCCGTCTCCCGCGAGGGCTCCGGGAGGCGAAGCTGTGCTTAAAACACGATGCCGAAGGGGCGGCGCCAACCCTCCGGGCGGCCCCGCCGAGGCACGCCGAAATGCCAGCCCGGGCCCCATACCCCCCGGGACGCCCGGAGAGTTGAAAGGGGTATAGTGTAGATGTAACTTTTCTCTCTAGGATATAGACATCTTGAAGTAGAGGAAGCATTTGTTTCCACTTGTAAGATAGAGAAATGGGCTATTCTCCTCTATAAGGGGATGTCTAGCCCCCACTGGCGATGTCATCTAGGGGGAGAATAACTTTCATGACGTGGGGAAGATTTATTTTTCGCAAATTCCCCATCGTCGTGGAATACTTCGGCATGGACTTGCTAGTGCTAGCCGTGGTATTTACCGTGGCCTCAATTCCAATGGGAGCCTTTGCTTATGGCTTCTCCTCAATATCTACGCCGCTCCTTTTGCTAGCGGGTTATACAAATAGGCAATTCGCCCCACTTCTAAATTTCATTGAGCTTTGGCAAAATCCATTATTGCTATATCTGGATAGGAGAAGTATAACTGCTAAGGCACTTGGCCAAGCATTACCTATAAGTCTAGGCATCGTGCCGGGCACCTTAGTGGGCGCCCTATTGCTTAAATCCGCTGACCCATCTCTCCTCAGGTTGGCCACGTTCCTTGTATTAGCCCCGTTGGTGCTGGCCCAAGCCGCTGGCATCAGAAGGCCCCTTGGTGACTGGCGGCTATTAGCCCCTCTGGGGTTTCCCATAGGGGTGCTCTACGGGGTGACCACAATCTCGGGCCCGCCGCTGGCCATGATCCTAAACAATAACGGGCTGGTCAAGGGAGAGTTTAGGACGGCCATGGCCGTAATTAGGACTGTGGAATCCACGGCAACGTTCATAAGCTACTTAACGCTAGGCGTCTTTAAACCAGCTGTCGTTTACCTAGCGGCCCTCGTGGCGCCCGTAATCGTTGCCTCTATGATTATCGGCCAAGTCGTAGCTCGCATGGCGCGTCCTGAGGACTTCAGGAGGCTGACCATGAGCTTCGACGCATGGGTGATAGGCTACGGCTTAATGGAGGCTCTGGGCCACTGGCTACCCTTTGCCCTCATAGTCATCGCAGATCTAATACTCCTCCGGTATTACATCACCGTTCAGAGACCAAGAATTATCAAAGGGGAGAATTCACCTATATAGCCTCAAGAGACTACGGGAGTCAGGGAAAGACTCCTAAACAAAACTCATTTACAGACGTCGACATATATCTTATTGAGATCTCCTGAACGCATTGCCAGATCCCTCGTCAAGATGCAGATGAGCCTAGCCGCCGTCGAGTCGTCTGGCACGTTAGATATCACGGCCTCTGGGTCGGGGCCGTTGTATTGATACCTATGTAGCTCCAGCGCGAGAAATGTGTTTTTCAACACCTCCTCGCCGAACCTCCGCGACAGCAACGCCGCGACCTCGGCCATCCTCGTAGTAGGCATCACGGCGATTACCACATCGACGTCCTCGACCTCCTCCACCTCCTCCCCCCTACGCAACCTAGCGACGCCGGGGAACCTAGCCTTCAGCATATCCCTCCCCTCCACCGCCAGAGCCGCCAGGTACGCCTTCCAGCACTGAAAAGCCTTGCCAGCGGCGTTTCTCACCAAGCCCCCGGAGAGGAACTCCAGCGCTAGTCTACACTCTATCTCAGCCTCCCTCATACGCGCCTCCCTATACCGCCCAGGATCTCTCCAAGGCTTAGCCAATACTGGGAACTCCACGCTACCGACGCGGCTTCCTCTTATAAATTTGACGAACCCCACCGCCCTACCCCTCGGCGCTCCTTGAGGCGGCTATAGGCCCCCCTAACCCATCTTGGTGAGGGCTGATCTGGGCCGGCGCGGCGAGCCTTTCAGCTTCGAATACCGCCCTCCCCCTCTCCTCTAAGGCCTTTTCGTCAACTGTGGATAGAGCTAGCTTGACGGCCTAGGCGTTCTGCTAAAGAGACTTCCATGCGTAGGTGGCCGCGAACACCGCGGTCGCTGGCGGGGCCCTCCTATATACCCAAGTGTTGAGGGCTTTCGAGCTATAGGTAGGCCGGGACGGCTGAGCGATCCTACCGCCCGCCTTCCCTCTTCAGCTCCTCGACGATCTCTAGATATTTTTCGACTATTTGGCGCCCCCTTTGGGTAAGCCTCAAGACCCTCCTGACGCCGGCTATGGTTATGGCTTTGCGCGACTCCACGAGGCCGCGGGACGCCAGGGCCTTCAGATGGCCGTGGACTGTGCTCTTGGAGAGCCCCACCGATCTGACCAGCGTGGCGAAGGTGACGTAGCCGTCCACGTAGTACAGGGCGAGCAGTATGCCGAGACGCACCGAGTTTGTCAAGTCCTCCTCCTGGAGCAACTTTATCAACTCCGTGATTCTAGAGCTCCGAGAGGGAGGCGGCTCCTGCATAAGCCCAGATTATGCCTATTGCGAAGTATAGGGCGTTGTAGAGGTAGCTGAGTGCCATCAAGATCGGGAAGGAGAGGAGCGCCAGGTGGTCGTAGAACCTCGGCTTTAGTACTCTGAACACTGTGAGGTAGAGGAACGCCGCCACGGCCGTGCCGTAGGCGCCGTTTGCCAGCGCCCCGACCTCCGGCCTAAGAAGTGCTAAAGCTACCAGGAAAGTCAGCACTGCGATCAAGACGGCCCAGCCCGGGCGTTTCCCGGCTTGAAGCTTGGCCGCCCTCGCGGCGAGGGCGAATATGCGGGCGGTTACGGCAACGTATACAGCGATTAGGGCGATGAACACGGCGTACATCGCCGTGGCGGATGCGCCAAGGTCTTCGCTTGCGGCGAAGGTCAGTGCTCCGCTCATGGGAAATGTGGACCACAACACGTAGTAGAGCCCCATAGCCCTTCTTAGTACTCTCTTTACTATGGCGTTCGCGATTTCCCGGGGCCTCTCAACGACGTCGGCGCTCATGCCCCCTCCCTCTCCTCGGCCGGTGGTTTGTAGGTTATCTTCCCCACGGCGAGGGCCGCCACTGCCAGCAAGGCGAGGGTCCAGAGGATCACGGAGGCGAGGCAGAGCCCCAGCGGCACGGAGTTGTTGGAGAGCGGGGGAGGCTTTGCGAGCGCCACGTTGGGCACGGTCCCCGTATAGGCGTAGACGCCGAGGTATACCAAGGCTGAGAAGGGGCTGGAGACCAGTAGCCATTCGGGCAGGGCGCCGTAGAGCGCCGAGAAGGCGAAGAAGAAGAACAGCAACATTGGCGTGAAGGATATGGCTCTGGAGTACTTAGGCGCGGCGCCTGCGGCCGCCGCCAGCGCGGTCGAGAGGGCGGTTACGAAGACGGAGGCTAGGACGGAGACCCCGGCGAACTCTACCGCGTTCACTAGAGAGGCGGGCAGCACATCGGGGAGACCCACGTCGAACCCGCTGTGCCTAAGGCCGCCGGCCATCACCAACACCCCCGTTGCGATGAGAGTAGCGTCTAGGACGAGCGCCGCCGCGAGGGCGGACAGGAAGAGCGACAGCGTTATCTTGCGTGGTGTGGCTCTGCCGAATCTAATGAGGTAGGGATACGCCGCGGTGCTGTAGAGGATGGTCGCGACGACGCCGACGCCCGCAACCGTGGGGAGGTAGGCGACGCCCTCGGAGAGCCACACAGCTGTATAGGACCTCGCGAACTCGCCTACGGGCGCGGAGGGCGGTAGCTGGAAGCCGCGCGGGTAGACGTAGGCCCCCAGCGCTATCCAGAAGGCCCACCAGGTGGGGCCCCAGAAGAGCATCTGCCTATTCCTCAGGTAGCTCTTGGAGAGGTAGCCTAGGTAGCCCATGGTCACGCCGAGTATATCATATCTATCGTGGCCATGTCGCCGAGCCTCCTCCCGGCGCCTCTGCGCAGAGAGTACTTCACGCCGCCTATCTCCAGAACCGCCGCGGCGTCTCCGTGTACCCCCTCTGAAAGTCCCAGCTCCATGAGCTCGCCCGCGGCGAAGGGCCCGTAGATCCTCCCCTCGACTAGGAGGTACGCGTCGAACTCCGGCATGGCTCTCAACGCGCCGAGGTCGTGGGTAGCCACCAGCCCAACCTCGC
>NZ_JBMFKV010000048.1:0-12858 GCF_049971835.1 Pyrobaculum sp. | reverse complement strand
TCCTCCCCACCGCAACCCCCACCACGTTCTCCCGCGGCACCGGCCTAGGGTCTGGAGACGCGTTGGCGTCGCCTTTGGTGACGTAGTAAATCTGCCGCCCCTCCCGCCTTACATCAATAACACGGTGAAGAACGTAGCCGACGTCGGCCCTGTACAACACCACGTCACCCACATCTATGGACTTCGCAGGAGCCACCAGCACCACATCCCCCGGCATGTACACCGGCGACATGCTACCAGTGGCTACTACGAAGGGCCTCACCCCCAGCCCACCCGCCGCGAAAACCACAACCAGAACCACCACCCCCGCCAACAAGACATCCCTCCAGGCGACTGAGCCGGGAGGGGAGACGTCCAGCAACACCCCTATGAGGAAGAGGATGTGTAGAAGGCCGTAAAAAACCCACGGAGCCTTCACCCAAACCGGCGCGACGTAGGGGGCCACCCCCCATACAAAGGCCAGAGGCAACGAGGCGAAGGTCCCGTACCTCAGCTGTAGATAAGACGCGGCGAGGGAAACAGCCAGCGAAGGCACCAGCACCGTCCCGACCCAAGTCGGAGACGGGCGGAGCCACCCCGGCTCAAGGGCAAGCGCCGCCGAGATCAGAAAAACACGCAAGTCGCCGCCACCCACGGCAGAAAGTGCGGCGGAGCGCGCCAGCTCCCTAGCCAGCGTCAAGACGCCGAAATACACGGCGTTTAAGACAGACGCCGCTGGAGAGCCGCCATAGACACTAGCCTCCCAGCCAAATACCCAACCCACAGACACCAGCAACGCCCCGTACACAGCCGCCGCCGCCACCCCCCTGGAGAGGCCTCCATCCTCACAGTGAAACGCCCACCTGGAGTAAAGCACGGCGAGGAGGCCCCACACCGGGATCCACAGCCAGAAATCCACCCTAACAAAATACTGGAGAAGCAGTAACGCGGGGAGGAGCAACCACAGCCACCTCCAATCCATATCACCTAAACCACCTCCTCCCTCCAGAACGGCTTCTGCCTACGCCGGGCTAGGTAGACAGCAAATACCCCCCCAGCCACGCCAGCCGCCACCGAGGCGTAGAGAGCCACCGCCTGGGGCCCCACGACGAGCAGTCTATCCCGCTCCGCGCGCACAGCCTCAAGTTCCTGCGAAAGCGCCTTAACCCTAGCAGAGAGATCGGCCACCCTCCTCTCGTAAAACTCCCTCTGCGCCGCCAAAGCCGCCGAGAGGTTATATATTCTCCCCCCCAAATAGCTACAGTTCTGTATATAAACATCGGGAGGGCCAGATCTAAGGAGGAGGCCGCTGTAGACGACAGGCGGATACGCCACCGTAATGACATCCCCCCGAAGCCTCACAGGCTTAGAAGAAGACTCAACAGCGACCCTCACCCTCCCCGGATATGTGAAGTACCACACACCGGCGTCGAGAGACACGGCGCGGCGCAGGCCACCCGCCGACAGCACCGCCTCAGTACGCTCGGCACATATCACCACGGCGCTCGTGGAGTCCATGGCAATGCTGTAGAAGAGAAAGACGTCGCAACCACTCCCCGGTCTGCCCAGGGCAACAAAGACGTCCCTAGACACGTTTAGCGGAATAGAGACGTTCCCCCACCTAATCTCCAAAGGCCAACCCCCAGGAACCACAACTGTAAAAATCGCCTGATCCCTAGACTCTCCAATAAGCAGAGAGCCGTTGTAAAGAGAAAACCCACCCCCATACGAAAAAATAGACACACTCCACCCGGCGGCAAAAGCCCCAAGCAACAACACAAGCAATAACACGCCAATGAGCAAACACACGTATATAACACCTCAACCACAGATGTTGCCCATCAATAACACTTGATGGACAAGACTTTTACCATCGCAAAACCCCAGCACTCATGAAAACCAAAACCACGATAGTAATAACAGCGCTGGCAATAGCACTAGCAGTGGCATTCGCCGCATGGAGCGAAACAGCAACAATCCAAGTCAGCGCATCCACGGGATACATAGACCTAGACTTCCTAAATGAAGCGGTATCAAGTGCCAGTAACTATGTTAACGTACAGCTGTCAAAAACGAACTCCCAAGCTGGTGGAACTAATGACGGCGCTCCTACCCTTACTGTAACAATAAGCAACGCCTATCCCGGCGCTAAAGTCGAAGTGACGTTTGATATGTACAACGACGGCACAATACCAGTAAATATCCAGTGTACTGTAGATGCTCCATCTGTGCTGACAGTGCAGATATCCCCAAGCACAGTCTCTAACTTAGAACCTGGTAGGTCGCAGTCTGCCACTTTAACAGTTACCGCGGGGGACGTAAGTGAAAGCGAATCTTACTCAGCTACTGTTTCCTGCACGTACACCCAAGCCGTTCCATAATAATTGTAAAGCGCTCTATTTTTTCCTTTCCTTTTGTTTATTTTTACCATTAATGTATTGATAGACTAGTTTGATATTGTTTCTTTTTTCCAACATTTGTGGCACTATTTTTTTATTTATCTGGCATAAGAGTTTTCTCATGTATAGGGGACTAGTGATAGGAGTTGTGTCTGCGTTGTTGCTGGCCGCGGCTTTTGCCACGTGGGGAGAGGGTGGTAAAGTACTTGTAACAGCGAGCACCGGCTATATAGATGCCGATTTTAAAGACGTGCAAATTCCTCCTAAGGACCCCTACGTAGAGGTGAGTTATTATCTAGCCGGCTCAGATCCGGGTAATGACGGGCCGCCGACTTGGTATATCACAGTGAGTAACATGTATCCAAAAGCAAGTGCCACTCTAAACGCTCGTTTATACAACGATGGAACTTTGCCCATTAAGATAACAAACTGTAATTTTACATCTATTGGAGGCGGATTTGAATTTAGAGATATAGATTTTGATTTTGATGTACAGATAGATGTAGATACGCCTACGTTTCTCCCGGTTATTCTAAAGCCCGGAGAGAAGCTGTATGTTGTGGTTTATTTAAGAGGAAGGCCAGACGCTAGGGAGGGGGTTAGTGCAACTGTCGCCTTCACCTGTACATACCAACAAGCTACTTAACTAGGTTTTTGGCTTAAATTTTTGTTTTTTGTTTAGGTACGAGCTGGACGTGTAGTTGAAGTGTGTAGCGGGCGCCGCAGTAGGGGCACTGGGCGTCTCTAGTCTCAACTATGTAGTACCGGCGGCAGTTTGGACATTTGATTTGTAGTTGGAATTTTGCGATCATAGGCGCTTTGATGTATTGATATATAAGTGATTTGTTTGTTGCGGCGTGTTACAATTTCTTTTTGGAAACATTTGTTTCTATCCATGGATTCTCAGTTGTGCGTATTGCCTGCCTTGTTCTATGGTTATCTTAACGGCGCCATTTTCCTCCATTTCGTTCAGAGCCTGTAGCACCTTTTTCGTCGTCGTATTGCAGAGCCTTGCCAAGTCTTTTACGGTGACTTTGCCGTTTTTCATAAGGTGTCGGATGATGCACCACTTCAGCTCGTCTTGAAAGATTTGCGAAAGATAGCTAATTATATCTCGTTCTTCCACGAAATATGCCCGTGTTGCTTCTTATATACTTGATTTTGTCCCAGGTTGCCTAGTGTTTCTTTTCGGCAACATTTGTTGAGTAAAGTACTTAATATAAACATTCTATCTTATCTATGGAGAGGTTTGACGGCGATTTGCTTCACTTGATTAACCAGATATTTGATGACAGTGTGCCGTGGAGAATTGTGAAGACGCTGGCTCACAACCACCACGGCTTGACGCTGAGAGAGCTTGCCAGACGCGTGGGGGTGGCTCCCAAGACCCTCTACCGTCACCTCGACAAGTTGCAGAGGGCGGGGGTTCTGGAGGTGCACAGGCCCAGCCCCAGGATCATGCTGATAAAACTCTCGCCCAGGTACCTCTGGCTCAGCCAGTTTCTCCGGGGAGGCTCTCGCGTCGGGTCTTGAAGATTTTTTACACCGACCCTCATAGCGACCCACTCGGGGCTGTATGCAGAAGACCGCCCGCCGCGCCTCTGGCTATCGGCGCCTCTGCCTAGCGGCTCGCCACTCCTTTTCTACATCTATGCACTTGGCGCCTACCTCGGCGCATATCTGCTCTATGATTCTCTTCGTCTGTGCCCACCACTGCGGCGTCGCCACGACTTTTCTCCACGTGGAGGCGAGGGTTGCGTCTGCGCGGGGCTTGGGGCGGTATCTGTCGTACACCACCTCGGCGCCGGCGGCGTGGGCGGCCTCCACCACCTCCCGCAGGTCGCTCGGGTCGTCGTTGAAGCCTGGTATGACGGGGCCTAGGAAAACCCACGTCTTCACCCCCGCGGCGGCGATCTTCTCGACGGCGCGGATCCGGGCGAGGGGGTGGGCGGCGAGCGGCTCGAGAATCCTAGCCTTGTCCCTCATGGTGGTTATGGTCACACCCACGTCGACGCGGTGTCTATACCTCGCGAGTAGGTCCAGGTCGCGGACCACCAGGCCGGACTTGGTCTGGATGGAGACGTGGAAGCCGGCCTCGGCCAGTATCTCCAGGGCCCCCCTCGCCAGTCTGTACCTCGCCTCGGGGGGCTGGTAGGGATCCGTGATGGTGGACATCCCCACGACGCCGGGCTTAAGCCTCGCCGCCTCCCGCCTCAGCACCTCGAGGAGGTTGACCTTGACGTAGACGACTCCGCCCCACATAGCGCCCGGCGGGCCCCTGGTCATGTCCATGGCGTAGCAGTAGAGACAGCCGTGGAGGCAGCCGAGGTACGGGTTGAGGGAGTAGTCGTACTCGGGCAGTGCGGAGGGCGCCAGGGCCCGCCTCACCCTCACCTCGTATATCTTCACAGCCCTCCACCCTCCTCTAGTTTATATTCTTCAGTTTTAGAAGGGTGTTCTGTAGTAGACGTGGGGCTGAGGGAGGAGTTTAATAAATTTACAAGGAACAGCAGGTTCGTTGGGAGGAGGCTAATAGGAGGTTTTCGCGGCTTGAGGAGGGGCTCGGCGCCTTGACCGAGGCGGTGTATACGCGGTATGTGTGGGAGGATCTGGGCAAGGTGATCGGGGCGTCTGGGGAGCGGGTGGTGAGGCGCGTGAGGAATGCCGACTTCGACGGGGTGGAGGTGGACCTCTTGGTGGAGACCGAGGAGAGGGCCAACGTGGTGGAGGTCAAGGCTGGGCCCCGGGTCGGCGACGTGGGGGCTTTGCTGGCTAAGGCCGAGTTGGCGGGGCGCAGACTGGGCAAGCCGGCTGTGACAGTGCTGGCTGGGAGCTACATCGGCCGGGAGGTGGAGGCCTACGCCAGAGGTAAGGGGGTCCTAGTCTACGCGTACTAGCACACGGCTGTGAGCTCCACTGCTATCTCCACGGCGCCCTCCCCCTCTGCCGCGCATCCGCCGGCTAGGTAGAGGTCGTATGTACCTGGCTCTATCTCCAGCGGGGCGTCGAAGCCCGGCACGAGCACCATGGGCCTGGCGCAGTTGCCCGGGGGCACGTCGACGAGGCAGTACATGGGGATCTCGTAGACGCACGGTCCCCTAAGCACTACGGCGACGGTGCCAGCCGCCTTGACGCCGCCCTCGGCCCTCGCCGAGGTGGGGACAAACCTAACCTCTGCCCGGCGCCGCACTGTGAGCTCCGCAACTTTAATAGGCCTGCCGGTACTGCACACTGCGGCGAGGTCCACCTCGACCCGCCGTGGCCTCACCTCAATTACGTGGCACTGCGCCGTTGAAATCCTCAGGACGCCCACCAGCGCCTCGGCGCGCCGCCTATTCGGCACCGTCCCAATTTGGCCAGGTGCTAATATGTCTATTTCCGGAAGGTAAATCTTATATTTGTCAACCTGTTACATATCCGTGGGCGACTACGTTACTGTTTCCGCTAAAATTCCTAAGAGGCTTAAGGAACTTTTGGATAGGTACGGGGTGAAGCCGGGGCCGGTCATTAGGAGGGCGCTGGAGGCTGAGGTGAGGAGGCGTGTTTTAGAAGAGGTGGAGAGGGAGTTGAAGGGGTTGGTGGATAAGCTCTCAGTCGTCTCAGACGAGGAGGTGGCTGAATTGATACGGGAGGATAGAGACAGGAGGTGATGTACCTACTTGACGCCAGCGCAGTTGTAAATGTACTTTAAAAGAGGAAGGGCTTGCGCGCTGTGCGGAGGCGCCGTGTCAGTCTAGCGGTATACTAGACATTTAATGCAGTGTGGAAAGAAGTTTACCTGCTGGGGAGGATTGACACTGTTGCCGCGGGTGAGGGTGTTATCTAAGGCTTTAATACACTCCCGCCTCCGTGGGAAGGCGGAGAGAGTGATGTGTTGAAATTGGCGGGGCTTGGTGTCGCTTCCCACGACGAGTCGTATGTCTGCACCGCGTCGTCGAGAAGGTTCACGTCGGTCACAGATGACGAGAGGTTGGGCAAGGCGGCTGGAAAAAATTCGGTTGCCCTCATCCGGATCCCCCTCGCGGTTTTGGGAACTTTTTAGCACCGTACCCCACGTTTTATAAACCTGTGTTTTTGATTCTGTGTGAACGTCTGGCTACCTCTGCTGGTGGTGTTTTCGGCCGGGGGGCTGGCGGCGTCTCTTCTGGTGGTCTACCTCTTCTACCTCCTTGGGCAACTGCCGCCTGGTTGCTACGTTGGCGAGATACTGCCGGGGATCACCGCCGACTGCGTGAGGGTGTTGAAGAGCGAGTACGCCTACATCGGCCCGGTGCCTCTGGACGTGGCGGCGGCTGTGTGGTTTGTGGTAAACATCGCCGCGGCGCTCTGGCTGTACCGCACCTTGGAGAGGAGGGCGGCGCGCTTCATCTTCTGGTGGCGCCTCCTGGGCCTCGCGCTTCTGCCCTACCTACTCTATCTGGAGTTCGCAGTGCTGAAGGCTGTCTGCATCTACTGCACCATCATGCACATTTTCATCGTCGCCGACTTCGTGGTAATTACTATATTCCTAAGGAGAGTGTCTCCTCTCATAAGGTGAGAGGGTCTACGGCCTGGCGGGGTTGAGGATTGGCTGTGTCGTGGGGCCGAGGGAGTGGTTGACAAGGCGTGGTCTGTGAAGGACTACACCACTATCTCGCCGCCTGTGCTGAATCAGGCCTGGCGGTTGAGGTTTTGGAGAAGAGGGATTTCTTTGTGAGGAGGGCGAGGGAGATTGCCCGTAGGAACTTCGCCATTTCCCAGAGCTATGTGGCCGGGAGGAGCTACGTCAAGTGGTGGAATACGAAGTCGGCCGCCTTCGCGTATATACGTCGGCGGCGGCATATCTGAGGGCCGGCCTCGGCTGGGCCGACGAAAAGAAGCTGAGGGAGGCGCCGGATCTCTTCTTCACCGCCCTAGACAAGCTGGCGGGGCGGCGGTAGCTACTGTTGCGCCGCCTCAGCCCCCTTCAGCGCCTCCGCCACCGCGGCCTGCACCACCTCCACGTCCTCCCTGGTGATCATATAGGGGGGCAGGAACCGGAGGGTGTTCACCCCCGCGGTGAGGGCCAAGACGCCGCGCTGGAGGAGGGGCTGTAGGAACTGATCCGCCTTTACCCTCAGCTCGAGGCCAAGCATGAGGCCCATACCCTTGACCCTCACCGCCAGCCGGGACTCCGTCTCAGACAAGGCCTTCGCCAGCTCCGCCCCCGCCCTCTCGGCTTTGGCGGGGACGTCCTCCTCGCGGAGTAGCTTGGAGGCGGCGGCGGCCGCGGCCATCACCACGGCGTTTCCGGCGAAGGTGGAGCCGTGCTCCCCGGGTTCGAAGACGTCTCCGTACTCCTCCCTGGCTACCGCTAAGCCGATGGGGAGGCCGCCGGCGACCGGCTTGCCTGCGGTGAATATGTCGGGCTCCACTCCGTACTTCTGGAAGGCCCAGACGGCTCCCGTCCTGCCGAAGCCCGTCTGCACCTCGTCTATTATGAGGAGGGCGCCTTTTCTCAAAGTTTCCTCCCTCAGCGCCTTGAGGAACTCGGGGGTGGCTGGGTTGACGCCGCCCTCTCCCTGTATGGGCTCCACCACGACGCAGCAAGTGTCTTCGCCCACCACCTTCTCCACCTCGGTGGTGACGTTGAATTTGCCGAACCTCACGTGGGGGTAGAGGGGCTCGAATGCCTTTCTATACTTCTCGTTCCAGGTGATGGATAGGGAGGCCATGGTTCTGCCGTGGAAGCTGTTGGTGAAGGCCACAATAGTGGGCCTCCTGGTTATCTTCTTGGCTATTTTAATGGCGACCTCCACCGCCTCCGTGCCTGTGTTTTGGAGGAAGACCGTGCCGAATTTGGCTGGGAGCAGTTTGGAGAACTCCTCGATGAATCGCTCCCGGGCCGGGGTCTGGAAGTTGAGGGGGACTGCCCACACCTCCTCCACCTGCCTCTTCACGGCCTCGACGATTTTGGGGTTTGCGTGGCCGAGGAACGCCACGCCGTGGTTAGTGTTGCAGTCTACATAGCGCCTGCCCCCGTCGTCCCAGACGTACTGCATAAAACCCCTCACAAGCCTCACCCCATACTCGCGGTAATAGCGTGCAATCCTCGCCATGGCGAATAGATGCAGGTACTATTTAAAGCTGTCCCAAAGCGGCTTGGCCTCTTTCCGCAAGCTCCGCATCCAGACGCCATCCCCCATCCACTCCTCTGGCGTGTATACCCTAATCTCAACGCCGGGGGCGAGGGCTTCTTTAAAGGCCTCAAGCCTCTCCAGAGCGTTTAGACCCTTCACGCCCTCTACCACCAAGACAAGATCTACGTCGCTGTCGGCGGTGTAGTCCCCCCTGGCTCTGCTCCCCACGAGATAAGCCCCGGCTAGCCTCCACCCCCTCTCCGCGCAGATAGAAGCGGCCTTCTCCACAACTGCCCTAGCCCTTGCCAGCGCCTCCTCTTGCGACTTCAGCGCAGATTTCGCCTTACCCATTCCACCACCCTCCTCGCCCTCTCCACTAGCTCCCTCGCCTTCCTCTCGTCGTAGAGCTCGTAGGGCACGGCGTTTGCGGCGTTTGGGTATCTAGAAATTACATAATGTATTGTGAGCTCTCTAAGGTCCTCCTCAATCTCCGGCACGTCTAGCCCCAGCTCGCTCCTCACCGCCCTCCCAAGCTCAAGCAACTCGTGCCCTCTGTAGGCGACGCCAGCTTTAATGAGGAGGGCTTTCAGCGCCTTCTCAGCGGCTTGTTGCGACCAGAACGCCGCCGAGTCCCAGTCTCCAGTGACGAGGTCGTTCTCGGCCTTTTTTAAATCGCGCTCTGCCTGTCTAAACCACATTTCCGCCTCCCTACCCACATATCAACCTGAGGAATTGAGTAAAATATCTTTAAGCACGCCAGCTATTATTCCGCCCTCCTTATTACCCCGGCGCATTTGAGCATGTCTTTCTTAGATCTAGAAGTATTCTATTTCGTAGGGCTTCTCCTTTTTTCTCAAGATTTTGACCCAGATGTTTTTCGTTAGATCCATATATCAGCCCTCGTCTCTTTTTAAAATGGCTGTGTGTAAATTAATATACTCCTCAACGTATACGTGGGGAACCCAATGAAGCAGATATTCAACAGATTAAAGTGGACGGGGGCCAGGGGCTACTTCTGGTACGTAAGCCGGGGCGGCGCCGGGGGCGAGGAGGTGTGCTCTACAGACGAGGTGGTGGAGGTGGGGGCCAACGGCGTGGTGGTAAGGACTGAAGGCGGCGAGAAGTACATCCCCTTCCACAGAATTGTGGAGATAAGGCTGGAGACCGGCGAGGTGCTTCTCAACCGGAGGAGGCGCTAGACATGCCACGCGGCTGTGGACCTCGCGGCTTCCGCACCAGCTTGGGGTATATATAGACCACTTTAACCACCATAGCGAAGAACCTCAACTTCCAGGAGTACTCCACAAACTCCCTCCTCCCGCCCCTCCGTTTCCATGAGATCGGCTATTCTATTCATCTCCTCTGTATCGGCTATGGTGTACTCCTCTAGATCTTTATCGAGGATGTTTTAAGCTTCTCGTAGATCTCCCATGTGTAGTACCTGCTCCGGGGGGCTGGCAGGAGCGACCTCACGACGTTTTTCAGGTGGAGGGCCTCGGTTGCCGTAAAAATGTCCTTCGTCTCCAGAGTCAACGTGAGAATTTCAGAAAACTGTATGAGGGCGTTGCTGAGGTTTTCAAGCCTTGCGTCAAGCTCTCTTATCTTTACGTTGAGCTCTGTAAAATTCCTCTCCAGCCAGTAGGCTAACGCCGCGGAGGAGCTCGCTACGCTGATCACAGCACTCAGCACGGTCGCAATGTCGATAGACGCCACGTATATAGCTACGGCTGTTTTAAGTTAGTGTAGAGGAGATCCCGCTGAGTGTTGCTGATAATGTTCATATTGGGGTGGTTTTTCGCCTCTATGGAGGCTATTTCCTCTCTTGAGATGTATGTGGCGGACAGAAACGCGGAGTGGCTAGGGGTTCCGAGGCTCGTCTTAATGGAGAACGCCGGCGCCGCTGTGGCGCGTAACGTGTTGAAGAGGTTCCCCCAGGCGTCGAGGATCTTGGCGGTCTGCGGCACGGGGGACAACGGGGGGGACGGCTACGTGGCGGCTAGGCATCTCCACGCCGCGGGGAGGGCCGTGAGGGTGGTGGCGCTGGGGGAGCCGAGGGAGGAGCTTGCCCGCATCAACTACCACGCGGTTAGGAGGCTGTGGGGGGTGGAGGTGGCGGTGGCGCAGTCCCCCCTGGAGCTCCTGGCGGTGCAGGACTGGTTTCTCTGGGCCGACGTGATTATAGACGCGGTGCTGGGCACCGGGATTAGAGGCGCCTTGAGGGAGCCACACGCCACCGCCATCGAGCTCATGAATGCCGCCGGCGCCCCCAAGGTGGCCGTCGACGTCCCCAGCGGCCTCGACCCCGACACGGGGGAGGTTAGGGACAAGGCGGTGAGGGCGGCCCTCACGGTGACCTTCCACAAGGCCAAGAAGGGCCTCCTGGCCCCCGGGGCTGGGCGCTATGTGGGGGAGCTGGTGGTTGAGCCAATTGGGATACCCCCCGAGGCGGAGCTGGTGGTGGGGCCGGGGGACTTCGCATACCTCAACTTCTCCCGTAGAGCCGAGTCGAAGAAGGGCGATCACGGCCGCGTCTTGGTTGTAGGCGGCTCTCTGGAGTACTCCGGCGCCCCGGTCTACGTGGCGCTGGCCGCCCTGAGGGCTGGCGTGGACCTCGCCGTGCTGGCGGCGCCGGAGCCCGCGGCCCACGCGGCTAAGGCCATGAGTCCGGACGTCATCGCCGTGCCGCTGGAGGGCCCCCGGCTGGCGCCGAGGCACGTGGACAGGGTGGTGGCTCTGGCGGAGAGGTTCGACGTGGTGGCCATGGGGCCCGGCCTGGGCGTGGAGGAGGAGACGCAGGAGGCGGTGAGGGAGGTCTTTAGGCGGCTTGCCGGGAGGAAGCCGCTCGTGGTCGACGCAGATGCGTTGAAGGCTCTGAGGGGGGAGAGGGCCGCCGGCGTGGTGGTCTACACGCCTCACGCCGGCGAGTTCAAGGCCCTTACGGGAGCCGAGGCGCCCCAGACGCTGAGAGAGCGGGTAGCTGTGGTGAAGGAGCAGGCGGCGGCGCTCGGGGGCGTGATTCTGCTGAAGGGGAGGTACGACGTTGTGTCCGACGGAGTCCGCGTGAAGATAAACACCACGGGCAGCCCCGCCATGACCGTGGGCGGCACCGGAGACGTCTTGACCGGGCTCGTCGCCGCCTTCCTCACAAAGACCGGCGACCCCCTGGAGGCGGCGGCTGTGGCGGCTTTTGTCAACGGGCTGGCTGGGGAGGAGGCGGCGTCGGAGCTGGGCTTCCACATAACAGCCTCCGACCTCCTGGAGAAAATCCCCCACGTCATACGGCGCCACGCCCGGGAGGAAATCCGCTAGACACCAAGGCCACTCTGCGCTGGGGCTCTGGAGTCGGCTAACTCGGCGGGGGCGGCGCGGCGGGTGTGCTTCGGCGCTCTGCCGCCCGGCTGGCTCCGAGGTACATGAGTATGTGGCCAATGTAAGCAGTGACGAGGCCTATGAAGAAGAGGGCGTAGAGGATAGTCGCCGCGAGGAATAGGCTCTCGCCCGTCTGTTTGTATAGCTGGTACGCCGCGAGGATGAAAGCCAACACGTAGCCTAGGAATATGAGGGCTACACCGGTTATCAATGTGGCTAGTGTAAGTTCAATATTTCCTGCCGTTGCCGCTGGTATGAAGCCGAAGAAGGCGGCGTAGCCGATGAGGAAGAAGACTAGGCCGTAGGCAGGCAACTTGTCTCTCAGCACAGATCTGTACCCCCGCCACAGATTCCACACGACGTACGTCAAGACGACGCCGCCTATAGAGGCGACGGCGGCGAGCCCCGCCGCTACGCCCGGATTATATCTCACGCCGTTGGGTAGCTCCACGTATTTACCTGAAAGACTCGCGGCGTAGAGCACGCCGAGAGCCACGAAGAAGAGCACAGGAGTGCTGATCACAAGCGCGAGAAAGCCATCCCGGAGATAGTCAAATCCCACTTGAAGAAAAAAGCATAGGTAAAAAAGTTTTCGATACAGCTCACCTCCTGAAAAGCGCCTTCAGAGCCTCCTCCACGTCTCTTAAATGCTCCTTGTGAAGCGACTCTCTCATCTGGCGATCGCGTTGCTCGACGTACTCAGCTACGCTTCCCCGTATCTGCTGGTTAACTCTCCAAGCTCTGAACGTAACCACCACGATCAGCGTCTTGTTACCCACGACTAGAGCTGTGTGTTCCATCATGAGGGAAGAGGTCATGTATGGAGATCCGCCTAGCGAAAAGCCCCCGCCCGCCCCCTGGACGCCATTGTCCACTAGGTATATCGATGCGTTAACACGGAGCCTCTCGGCTAACTCGCGGTACTCCGGCACCCTTCCTAGTGGAATCATAAGCCTCGGCCACTCGCTCCCCCTCTTGTAAATCCCCCCCACCCTGCCGTAGAGAGTGAAGTT
>NZ_JBMFKV010000047.1:0-13106 GCF_049971835.1 Pyrobaculum sp. | reverse complement strand
AGCACGGCTATTGAGGCTAGGTAGGGGACGGTGTTGAGGAGGTGTGGAGATGCCTCTGTTAGTCTCTGTAGGGTGTATGCTAGTGATATGAAGAGCGAGGGAATTATGGAGGCGCCCGCGGCTAGTAGGGGGTTCCAGAGCGATACCATTGCTGTGACCACTGCGAGCGAGCCCCAGCCCATTACCAGCTGGTCTGACCAGCTTCCGTAGTAGATCAACACGAGGTAGGCGCCGGCGGATGAGGCTAGCGCGCCCTCCAGCGCGCCTGCGATTTTTCTTATTCTGTATACGTCGACGCCCATTAAGTCGAGGGAGGGAGGGTCGTCTCCGGAGGCTTTGATCGCCACGCCTAGCCTAGTCCTCAGCAGGAGGTGTAGAGCCGCGGCTATGAGCACCGCGGCTAGGTAGACTTCCACTCCCTGGACTAGCGGCTTCTCGATGGGTTTTCCCACGGCTGGCCGTGCAATCTGTGATCCCACTCCATACGCCATCATGGTGAAGGCGAATCCCATCAGTATCTGGTTGAGTGCGAGGTCGTTGACCAGGAGGTGGTAGAGGAGGTTGTAGAGAGTTCCCACGGCGACTGCGAGTAGATACCCCCACGGAGGGCCGACGACGGCGGCGACGGCGGCTGATAGGTACACCACGCCTTCGAGGCCTAGGTTGAGGACTCCGGCTCTCTGGCCTATGACGGCTCCGAGGGTGGCGAGGAGTATGGGCGCGGCGCCTTTAAGCGCCTCTTGTACAACGCCTATGTCTACCGCCATACCACCCTGTACTTGTACATTACGTATCCAGCCAAGCCCCACGCCATGGCGCTTCCGACCAGGGCGTTGGCCACAAGCGCTGGCAGTCCCATGACTTTGAGGTTTGTGGCGACCTGGTAGAGCCAGGCGATGTAGAGAGACGCCGCGGCGGCGCCCAGGGGGTGGAGGCCGCCTAGCCACGTGGCGGATATGCCGAATAGGCCGAACCCCGTGGAGACTTGCTGTAGCGTCATGTACCTACCGGCTTCTCTCGTCATGATCTCGACGGCGCCGCCCACGCCTGCCACCGCGCCGCTGAGCAACAGAGCAACGGCGATGTAAGCCCTCGGCGACTTGCCGGCGTAGCGCACCACCTCCTCGCCTGATGCTAGCAGGCGCAGGGTCAGCCCCGCGCGCGTCTTATACAGCGCAACTACGCCTACTAGCAACAGTACGTACAACACGGCGGCCGCGAGGATGTCTAGGTAGGGCGCCTCTGCGGTGACGACGAATCCCTTTTTCGCGGGGTCGCGCAGAGGCCCGTCTACGAAGTAGCGTGCGGTGTAGATGGCCACTAGGGAGAGTAGAAATGTGGTGACGGCCTCGTTGATCTCGGCCGCGGCCCTCAGCACGGCGGGGGCGAGGATCCAGAGGGTTGAGAAAAGCGCCGCCAGCGCCACGGCCTCCACAGCGTTTCTAGACGCCACGGCCGCCAGGGCGCCCACCACCGCCTGCCCCTCCTGGCCGATGTTCCACAGGCCCGAGCGGTATGACAAGACCCCCGAGAGGCTTATCACCGCGACGACTAGGAAGACTCTGGCTAGGTAGTGGATGTCTACAGAGGTGAAGGCCGCGGCGGCTCTCTCCACGTCTCCTGTGAAGAGGACGACTATGGCCGTAACCGTCGCGAGGGAGCCCAGCGCGGCGTATAGGTAGTGGAGCGGCGAGGGGGTCGGCCTCTGTATTAATCTCATTGCGTCATCGCCTCGGCGATTTCGCCGGCGTCGAAGGGCGGGGTGAAGACCCCGGTGATGCGGCCCCGGGAGATGGTATATATCTTGTCGGCTCTCTCCACGGCCTCCTCTATATCCTCGACGCTTAAAACCGCCCCGCCAGCCACGGCGGCTCTGACGAGGTCGTAAAACTTCTCGGTGGTCTCCACGTCGAGCCCGCGGGTGGGGTAGGAGGCCACCAGTATGTAGGGCCTCCTCAGCCACACCTCCCTGGCGAGGAGTAGCTTCTGCTGGTTGCCGCCTGACAGCGCCGCGGCTCTGGAGCCCGGCGTGGGGAAGTCGATGTCGAGGATTTTCCTAGCCTCCTCTAGGAGGTTCACGCAGTTGTTGAAACACCTAATCTTAAAGTTGTCTAGCACAGAAAGCTCCTTGGCGAGGGCCCGCCCCCTCTCCTCCGGCAGGTACGCCACCCCCCTTTTGAGAAAGTAGCGAAACGGCCTTCCCGTGACCTCCTCCCTGTCTATATAAATCCTCCCGCCCCTCGGCTTTTTGAAGCCGGAGAGGAGCTCCATCAGCTCCTCCTGCCCGTTCCCAGCCACGCCCAGCACGGCTACCACCTCCCCCCTCCTCAGCTCTATAGACACGTCGGCCACGCGGTCGCCCCTCAGCCCCTCCGCGCGGTATATAACCTCCCCCGTGGGGCTGCGGACGCCGTGGACGCGGCGGGGGGACACGCCTTGAAACATCGCCTTCAGGAGCTCCTCCTCGTCGAAGGGCTTTTCGTAAACCCCCACTAGCCTTCCTCTTCTCAACACCGTCACCCTGTCGGCCACCTCCACAACCTCTCTAATCTTGTGGGTGACGAAGACAACCGCCTTGCCCATGTCGGCGAGCCTCCTCACGATGCCGAGTAGCGACTTCACCTCTCTTGGGCTGAGGAGCGCCGTGGGCTCGTCCATTAGGAGTAGCTCGCTGTTGCGGGCCAGGGCCTTGACTATTTCCACCCTCTGCCTCTCGCCCACGGTGAGCTCGCCGACGTACTTCCCCAGGGGGATCTCCACTCCCAGCCCCCTCCCCACCTCCACGGCCCGAGCCACGTCGACCCCGGCCAGTTTTAAATTCTCCTCTACCGTCAGCGACTCCACAAGGGCGAAGTGCTGGGAGATGAGCGCTATGCCCAGCCTCGCCGCGTGGCTGGGCGAGTGTATAACAGTCTTTTGGCCGTTTACAAAAATCTCTCCCCCGTCCGGTCTGTATATGCCGTAGAGTATAGAGATGAGGGTGGACTTGCCGGCCCCGTTCTCGCCCAGAAGCCCGTGCACCTCGCCGCGTCTAACCTCGAAGTCGACGCCGTCGAGGGCAACGACACCTGGAAAAACCTTCCTCAGGCCCGAGGCCCGTAGAAAAAGTTCCATTACGCCGGCTCCTTTACGTAGCCCTCCACGTACCAGTCCATGTTGTATAAATCATCTTTGCTGAGCCTCGCCCTGTCCGGCACCCTCACCTTGCCCCTCATATCCTTGACGGGGCCTGTGAAGGGGTCCCATACCCCCTCAATCACCTCCCTCCTCCTCTTCTCGACGTATGCCTTTACGTTGTCGGGCACCGCGGGGTTCAGCGGCGTGATTATATCGGCTGGGTTCTTCCTGTAGTCGTAGCTGGCGTAGGCGTTTTTCATACTCCACCAGTAGTCCCTCGGCCTCTCGGGAGGCCACTCGGACCAGATGGACAAGTCGCCGGATATCCACGATAAGTACGCCCTTACAGCCATCTCCAGATACAGGGGGCCCCAGTTAACCACCTGCCCGGTGAGGTGGGCGTTGGGCCCGTATTGAGACATGTCGCTGTAGTGTGAAAAGGACCACACCCTCCGCCCCGCCTTCTGTTGCTCCTCGGCCACCTGCAGTACGGTGGGCGAGTCTTCCGTAAATGCGAGGACGTCGGCCCCCGCCTCTATCAGCGACGTAGCCGCCTTCCTCGCCTTGTCGGGGCTGTACCACTCCCCAATCCCAACCACCTCCATTGTGACGTTTGGATTCACCTCCCTGGCCCCTATCAGAAAGGCGTTCATGTGTCTTATAATCTCCGGGAGCCTGGGGAACGCGGCTACGTACCCCAGTTTGTTGGTCTTGGTCATTCTGCCGGCGACTAGGCCGTTGAGGTAGTACGCCTCGTAGAGGTCTATGAAGTACTCGGCGAAGTTCCTCAGCCGGGCCCACTCGTCTGGAGTCTTGAAGAAGCCTGAGCAGTGGGCGAAGAAGCGGTCTGGAGATTCCGACGCGGCTTGCTTCGTGGCGTCCATAAAGCCGTAGGACGTGGTGAAGACCATATGCGCGCCGTTGGACAGCGCCCTTTTGATATAGGTATAGGCCTGATCCTCGGGGACGCTCTCCGTGTAGGAGGTCTCCACGATACACCACTTCTTGGGATCTGGGCAGAGCGTCTTCTGGAGAAACCTCCTCCCCTGTTCATGCGCATGTGTCCAGCCGTAGTCGCCGATGGGGCCTACGTAGATGAAGTGTATCTTCATCACCGGGAGGCCCGCCGCCGTCTTCGGCGCCTCTGTGGGGCTAGCGGCCGTTGCGGATGTCTGCGTCGCGGTTTTTTCAACCGCGGTTTTTATACTCTGCAACGCGGCGTATGTGCCTCCGGCGCCCAGAGCCGCGCCCACCGCGAAAGAAGCCACAGTTTTTAACCAGTCCCTCCTGCTTGTTGCCATGAAGCCTCCAGTTAATAACAAATAAATAATTTTCTCTTATACCCACGGCAAGTTTTAAGTGAAGTATTAAACGACGTCAGCTACCCTAGGACCGAGCACCTAGCTCACGGGCATGATTCTCATCACATCCGCCATTTCATCTGAATATATTTGCTTAACTCTAGACCTCGCCTCTGATCTACCCCAGAAAACCCCTCATCCTGGCGAGCGCTATGGCATGTGGCTGGGCATCTGCCGACTGTAGAAGAGAGGCGTAGGTACTGTCAATTTCAGGCTTGATGCCTAAGATGTCGAAGGCCTGCTCCACGTCCCTAACTAAATCCCCACCTAAGATTTTCTCCACTCTCTTTCTGCAGTAAAACATCGAGTCAAATTTCCATTCAGGTATGAAAGCAGGTAATGCCCTTATGATTTCGTCTAATAAGCCCTGCTTATAAGCCCAAGCTACAAACCTAGCATCAAGGAAAGTAGGCGGCAGGCCTGAGAAGTACCACGTGGCCGTGTAGGTTATCGCCCGGGGCAAGCGCAGATCCGCGCCATCTATTGTTCTTCCGTATACCCTCCATGAGACGCGGTCTCTAGTAAGCGGTATGACGTTGCTTAGTTCTGCAATTTTTTCAAGATATGGTCTAATAAAATCGCGGTACAGCGCCGACGCCTTCTCTACCCATTCGTTTTCCACCTCCACGCGACGCGGCGCTGGGGGATTTTCTACGGTATTTCTCACCTTTAAGTACTCCGAGTAAGAGATGTCGTATCTCACCGCTGATTGAATTGTGGCAGTTTCGTAGCCAGCGTACTGCACCACCTCTATTGGAGCTAGATGTGGACTGTTGAGACCTCCTCTAAACGGCGGAGATCCCATCCCAATTATGGGGTATATTTTAAACTCCCCCTCTCTATTTAAGTCGTTAATCTCGTTAAGTGCCTTAACCAAGGCGAGCGAGGAGGCGACGTGGCCATGTCTAACAGCGGAGTCTGATATCCCCAAAAATACTCTCATCTCTTCAAGCACGCGGCCGCTGTGGAGAGCGGCGCGGAACAGAGCTTTAATAAAGCCCACTATGTGAATTTGGCGCGAGGCATCTTCAACGAGTGGTATTAATTGTATCTTTGCTCTGTCCTTTACTGCGCCTAGTTCAGCCAAGTCTCTTATCTTCATGTCTAAAGCTTTGTAGACCATAACCATTGTGTCGTAGTCCTCAACCATGGGTAAAATCACCCACCTCACTGCTTCTGTATCAGCGGCACGTCTCGAGTAGCTATTAGCCAGCACCACAGCCTCCAATGCTAACATGCTGCGCTCAAAATCCTCCAAACGGGGGTTGGGTATCCTTGGCGTTATGAAAAATCTCTCTCCAAGTGGGATGCCCATCTCCACGGCCTTTGCTACGATATCTCTCGGCTGGGAATAAGGAGTGGCTTTCCCCTCGTAATCCACCATAATCTCACCGCATCCGTAGGCGAGGTAGGACACCACAGCCTCGTCAACCTCTTCAGGAGCGGTGATTTTCACTGTAGAGTCTGGATGCTGTGTACACATCAACCGCGGTATATACATTACGAAACTAATTGGGCTACTTTATATATATAGATTCGGCAATATATCTATAGGTATTTCGATAAACCCGCAGAGGTCGGTATTGTATACGCCTTGAGACCCAGCTTCCTCAAGCGGCTGGCGAGCCTCTCCGAGAAGCCGTATACGGTGTAGACCAGCCCTGGCGAGGCCTCCGTGGCGAACTCGACGAGGCTCGGGAAGTCGCTGTGGTCGCTGAGGGGTATGCCGTATACCCCGGCGGCCTCGGCGTTTTTCCTAGTGGCCTCGTCGACGTACCAGCCGCTTACCTCTACCTTAAAGTAGCCGGGCGGCGCCATTCTGAGGTTCGGCACTATCAACACGTCTCTCACACTGCCTGTGGGGACGCCGAGAGCCTTGTTGTACCTCGCCACGGAGGAGTGGGCGCCGGCGCGCCTGCCGAAGAGCGCGGCGACCTCCTGAGCCTTGCCGAGGGGGTACGCCGAGATGGCCACGCCGCCCTCGCCGGCCAGCCTCTCCACGACGTCCATAAGCTCGTTGTACACCTCAGCTCTGTTGGGGAAGACGTAGGCCGGGTCGCCGTAGGTGGCCTCCATGACGAGCACGTCAGGCTTCTCAAACGGCTCGGCCCCATCTGTGATAATAGACCCCGACGTGTTGAAGTCGCCGGTTATCAAGATCTGAAGCCCGTCCACCTCGGCCACGTACATAACGCTGCCCAGTATATGACCCGCCTCCAGCACGGCTATCTGCACGTCGCCGAGCTCCAAGACGGCCCCCGGCGCGGTAACGACGCGGCGGGGAGGCAGACCCCCAAACCTCACAGACATGGCTGCGAAGGTCTCCCTCGTAGCCACCACAAGGTGCCGGTATACATACCTCGACACGTGGTCGCTGTGTCCATGCGTAACCAAGACGAAATCCACACGGCCCCTCACAGGCCCCGTGGGGTCAACCACAAATCTCGACCTACGCCCCTCCACGTAGATGCCTCTGTCGTAGTAGATATTCACGGAGATCCGCAACACCAGTTTTTTATGCATCCACACGCGCAGGTTGGACAGGTTCGCCGACTGCCCATGGAAGTATTGATCGGCGGACGTGTCTACGCGCTAGAGGCCGCCGAAGTATTCCAGAAGGTATGCGCAGACGCCATTCTTTACCCCAGTAAAGACTACCTTATTTAATTTGGCATATGCCCGGTACGGCTTTTAGGCGTAAGAATGCGCCAGGCGCGTTTCCGGTAGGTCTTATCCATATGGCCACCTCTTTCTACACATTGTGAAGAACGCCGCCTCCAGCTCTTCGCCACGCCGCCGGCGGTGGCGTTAAGGCCCCGGAGGTAGGTACGCCACCTGCTATATGCATTATGGCCTAGGCGCTCTGTGTAGCCGGGGTGTACAGTTACAGGGCTGGGTCCATCTGGGGCGCATCGCTCCACGGCCCCCTGCCGCGCCCGGGCCGCTTTTCATGTTGTTTGTTTTTGGCAGTTTAGTTTTAGTGGTTTTTGGTGGATTATTCTCCAGAGCTCGTATAGGAGTATGTAGAGTGGGAAGTCTTGGGGCTCTGGGAATACGGGAGCCAAGCCTATCGCCGGCACAAGAACCCTCCACAGGATGCCGGCGTAGACTATGTAGAAGTGCCCGGCGAGTAGCGCCGCTGTTAGCAACGCCACGGATAATACGCGCCTGGCGGGGCCATTGACGTAGGTGGCGGCGTATAGCAACAGAGCCGCCAAGGCGGGGGGCGTGTAGAGGAGTGTCCAGCCGAAGTCAATGGGTAGGGGGCCGAAGACGCGGCTCGGGGGATAGACGCTGTCTAGGGCCAAAATCCCCAGGCCTATGCCGTAAACTGTCGATGGGAATGCCAGACGGCCGCACGCCGCATGGTATGCCGCTATATATGCCAGCGATCCCGTGAGTATGAAATAGGGAAATTTAAAAAGGTTGAGAAAAACCCCAGTAAAAAGTATATAAGAATATAAATATAAAAAAAGTATCGACTTTATTCCAAACTTACCTGAAATAGTCATTTATACAGTTCCAGGATCTTAGTATTATAGATTCCTGGGCGCCACATGTCAAGGTTCTATAGGGGAAGTAGCTTATCTGCCCGGCTTGTGGTATTGTCCCAATTGATGTACTGGGCAGAGCTGGCCTATCTACGGAGTATACTGTATACCATGGATAGTACGGTGTTGTGTACTCGACCCTTGATATGTACAAATAGGTTGGCCAGTCACCTGCGGTGACTGATACGTTGGCGACTAGGGGATCGTTATACCAGCCAGTGTAGAACTCGACAGTTACCGAGTTGCCCGAAGTCCATACCTTAATAGATGCGGAAGCAGTTTGTACAAAATTATCTATTGCCAAAGTAACGTAGCCAATTATTGGAAATGATTGAACCGCGTTCTTCAGCGCATCAATGGTGGACTTAGCCAAGTCATAGATGCTCATCACCAGGGATAGAAAAGGCAGTGATTCTAGTAGCCATGATGAGCCGCTTGTCACCACAATGCCGGAAGTAGCTCCCGAGAGCTGGACAGGGTTTAGGCTCGCATCCAGCGCATTTACGGTCATCCTAATGAAGCTGTATGAACTATCCCTTGGCCTTTCAAAAGGCTTAGTGGATATGCCTAATATAATGCCGTAGCTCGCTGTTGCCTCTAAATCTGTTATGAAGGCTTTTGTATTAGTCACTACCAGCGACTCCTTGACCACTTTGACTGGCCTTCTATACAATGAGTCACCTGCGGGAGCCAGTTCGACTGGCCGCCTAACTGCCACTGTTATGGCCAGGTAGGAGCCATCGGGTGGGTTTAGTGGGCCTATTGAAATTACGCCGCCGAGGCCGTACGTCGGCAGTAGCGCCGTGTACAAAGACTGTGGGACTGTTAATGTGCCTGAGAACACCATGTACGAGGGGTTGCTGGGATCTGTACCCCCGCTCAGGGAGCCGATGTATAGACCTCCCCAGTAGACGTATACTGTACCTGTCGTGGCGCTCTTTGGCACGCGCAGATTTATACTAACTGTTATGCTACTTGCCGCATCGACATAGAAACCCGGCACGGCTAGATAGTTATTACTACTCTTAAGCCAGTTATTAAATGGGATACAAGCCGTGGTACATATATATTGAGGAATCCAAGATGGCGTCATTCTAACTACGTCGTTTCTGTAGTATTGGCTGTTGGTGGCGCTTACCAGCGCCGATGCGTAGATCGCGGCTGGCTGGCTGTTTTGGTTGCATATCTGTACAGTGTACTGAGCCCTCCCCGCCGGTAGCCACGCCACAACAGTCTGGGGCCGGCCGGAGAGTACAGAGACCGCGCCGCTCCAGCGCTGTGAGGGATTCCAGCTGCTGAATATTAAGTAGCTGTAAGAGCCGGGGGTTGTCCCACCTGTCAGCACCACGGCGGCTTGGCTTGTGCCGTCAGGCACGTCAAACACCGTGGAGACGCAGGCCCCGGGCTGAAGCGACTGGGTTGTCAGTCTGTACAGCTTGAAGACGGCCCAGTAGCTGAGGGTCGAAACCTGCTGAATCCCAGCCTCTGGTTGCGGCTTCCCGCGGCCGCCCGCCGCTGGCCGCCGGTCAACGAGCTCTATCCCGTCTGGCCTCCTGCCCTCCGGCCTGCCGGACTGCGCCAGTGTGTAGTTGGCGGGGTTTTCCACGTCTCCGGCTCTAGACACGTAGACGTGGTACACGGCGCCTCTCCTCTCGACTGTGATAAGCAGGCCGGGGGCTGGGGGCTCCGCGGCCGGCCTCCCCGGGGCCGCCTCGAAACACACCACCGTGTCGTTTCTCAACACGGGCGGCGGTAGGGCGCCGCGCGTTACGGCCTCGGCGGGGTCTGTGTTGCTTCTAGCCACCGCCGGGACTAGTACGAAGGTCACGTTTTCCGACTCTACGTAGGCCGCGGCGGGCCTCCAAGAGCCCCCCTCAAATACGGTAAACATTATGTTGGGGTTCTCCCCGGCGAGGCCGAGCTCGGCCGCCCCGGCGCAGAACAGCTCTCTAGGCGGCCCCTGAGCTATTACAAGCATCGCCAGCGCGATTAACGGAAGCACTACCCTCAACATGACTCAAAAAAAGCGTCTTTTTAAGCTTTACGCATATGAACATGGTTTGTTGCGAGTCGGTTTGAATTAGGTGATGCGCCGCTTTTGGGGCGTTGGCTAGGCTTCTTGTTGAGGTGATGTTTATTTACTGTCTGGGTGTGTGGCTTGTGGCTGGGCTTTTGAGGTATGTGGCTTACAGATCGGCGCTGGCGGTGCCGACTCTCTTAATCCTGCTGACGGTGGTGTTTTTTGTTTTGCGGGTGATTCCTGGGAACCCCATTGTGGCTATGGTCGGCATGAAGGCGCCTCCTGGTTACGTGGAGCAGTTGATTAGAGAGGCGGGGCTGGATAAGCCGCTGTATGTCCAGTACTTTGACTACTTGGCGCAGGTTTTTACTGGTAATTTGGGGAGGAGCCTTGTCTTTGGCCGTAGGGCGGTGGCGGCGGAGATTATGGATAGGCTCCCGGCGACGGTGGAGCTGGCCGTGTCCGCCTTCGCCGTCAGCGTGTTGCTGGGGCACGTCTTTGGCTTCTTGGCGGCTAGGTTTGGGGGGAGGGTGGATCTCGGGGCTAGGCTCTACGCCATGGTTTCCTACGTCTTGTTTATACCCTTCATCGGGTTGGCTCTCCAGCTGGTGTTTTCGGTGTGGCTGGGGTGGTTCCCCGTGGCTGGGAGGATCACCCCCGGCCTCGAGCCGCCGAGGGTGACCGGCCTCTACCTAGTGGACTCCCTCTTGGCTGGTCGCCTGGACTCCCTTGCCGACGCTCTGCGGCACCTGGCTCTGCCGTCTTTCACCCTGGGGCTGGTCCTCTCTGGGGTTTTCACGAGGCTTATTAGGAATAACATGGTTAAGACCTTGGGGGAGGACTTCGTCTCTGCGTATAGGGCGATGGGTTTTGGGGAGCTTTCCGTGTTGTGGAGGGCGTATAGGGTGGCCATCGTGCCTACGGTCACCATGATGGGGCTTCAGCTGGCTCTCCTCCTCCAAGGCGCCGTGTTGACGGAGACTACCTTCTCCTGGCCGGGCCTGGGGACGCTCCTCCTGGAGCGCATCCAGTATCTAGACTACACCACTGTCCAGGGCACCGTGGTGGTGTTCGTCGTCATCGTCGTGTTGCTCAACGTCTTGGTAGACGTAGTCAACGCCCTGCTCGACCCCAGGGTGAGGAGGGGGCTATGATGCTGAGGGCCGGCGCGGCGGTGGTGGCTTTTGTCCTGATCCTCTCGGCGCTGGCGCCCCTCATCGCGCCTTACGACCCCGCGAAGAGGTCGGGTGACCCCCTCTCCCCGCCGGGGCCAGGCCACGTATTCGGCACCGACAACCTGGGTAGAGACGTGTTTAGCCGGATTCTATACGGAGGCCAGGTGATGATCGCCATTTCACTACTGGCCACTCTGCTGTCTGCCTCCGTGGGGTTCACCCTGGGCATGTTCTCGGGGTACGTGGGCGGTGGGGTGGATAGGGCGTTGGGCATGGTTATGGACAGCATGTACGCCTTCCCCAGCCTGATCCTGGCTATTGCAATCGCCAGCGTCCTGGGGCCGAGCCCCGTGAACGCCGCCTTGGCCATCGGCGTAGTGTACATACCGACGTACTTCAGGATGGCGCGTAACGAGACGATGGTGGTGAAGTCAAGCCTCTTCGTGGAGGCGGCTGTCTCCCTGGGCATGTCTAGGTGGAGGGTTGTGTTTCGCCACATCCTCCCGAACCTCGTGCCGTCGCTGGTGGTGGTCGCCACGATAAACGTCGCAGATGCGGCGCTTACAGAATCCGCACTGGCCTTCCTCGGCTACACAGTGACCCCGCCCACTCCGGACTGGGGCCTCGACCTCTCAAGCGCGAGGTCGTACATAGTAAACGGCAACTGGTGGCTACTGGCACCCGGCTTCTTTATAGTGCTGACTGCCCTGGGCTTCTCAATGCTGGGGGAGGGCCTGGGGGAGAGGCTGGGTAAAAAAGACTAGGTTTTGATTGCCCAGTACCGTAGAATCATCGTTGGGTCGACTACCACCTGGATGTTGGGCTTGGTCACTATGAAGAGCTTGCCCTGTATCAGTGGGATAATGGGGACGTCCTCCGCGAGGATCTGTTGCGCCTGTTTGTAGAGCTGTTCTCTTGTCTGCTGGCTGAGCTCGGTGGACGCCTTGTCTAGTATCTGGTCCATCTGCGGGTTGCTGTAGCCGTTGCCCAGCCACTTGTTGGAGCCGCTTCTCAAAAACGGCGTGGTGTAGTCATCCGGATCTAGGTAGTCGGGGTACCAGCCCAGGAGGGATACCATCATGGCGCCGCTTCTCAACTGCTGTACGTACGTGGCCCACTCGGCGGATTTTATAGTCACAGACACCGCGCCGGTGGCCTCCCACTGCTCCTTCAGCACCGCGGCGAGGTCCTTCTCAGTGTCGCCGTAGTGGGTCGGGGTGTACCACAGCTCGATGTTCAGCTTCTTCCCCGCGCCGTACCCTGCCTGCTGGAGCAACTGCTTGGCGAGGTCGGTGTTGCAGTCGCCGTACTTCTCTTGGAAAACTGGGTAGGAGGACCACATGCCCTGGGGTATCAGCGTGAATAGGGGCGCCACGGTGCCGCGGTACACCACGTTTGCAATGTCTTTCCTGCATACGGCGGCGGCGAGGGCCTGCCTCACCTTTACGTCTTTAAGCTCAGGCATGTTGAGGTTGAGGACTATGTACCTAATGAAGGAGCCCGGCACCTCCACCACCTTGTACTTCCCAGTCGCCCTCAGCGCCTCCACGTCAGGTGGGTTGAGCGTCCTCCACGCGATGTCCACCTCGCCCCTCTCAAGGGCGAGCCTCAGAGTCGTGGCGTCTTTATAAAACCTAACAACAACCTGGGTGAACTGCGGCTTGGGGCCGTAGTAGTAGGGGTTCGCCTCCAGCACAATCTGCTGATCCCTCACAAAGGTCTTTATGCAGTAGGGCCCGGCGCCGCCGGCCGTCTGGTCCGAGTCCACCTTATCGGGGTTGTACCTGGGGTGCACCGGGAAGTAGGGCGGGGTCGCCACCAGCGCGAGGAAGTAAGACACGGGCTTCTTTAGGTAGAAGACGACTGTGGTGGCGTTGGGGGC
>NZ_JBMFKV010000046.1:0-13178 GCF_049971835.1 Pyrobaculum sp. | reverse complement strand
GAGGTCGTGGGCGTGGAGGCGAGGCTAGAGGGCTTCACCGCCGAGGGCAAGAGGCCGAGGGCCAAGTTGGTGATCAAGCTAGGCGGAGAGGAGGCTGAGTTACCAATATACTTACAGAAAGACAACACCGTGGAGCTCCACTTCGGCACAACCGACCGCGCCGAGGCTGAGCGTAGGGCGGCTGTACTAAGGACAACGGGCGTGAAGGCGGAGGTGAAAAGGAAATACGACAAATCCCTCGGCCGCGACGTGTGGCAAATAGCCGCAACTACCAACGCGCTGGCCGCTGACCCCGTCCACGAGGCTGTTAGAAAGGCTGTGGCGGAATTTTTGGAGAAGTGTAAAGAGGCTGGTGCCATCGGAGAGGAGGCGTACAGCCGCCTAGCCGCGAAGTTCGAGAGGGGTGTACCAGAGTGGGGCGATATCAGGTTCTCCGTATGGCTGACGAAAAACGGCGCTGTAGAAGTAGTCTACGAACCCAGAGATCTCCAGTCCTTTACAAAGGCAGTCAACTTCCTAAGGGGGCTTGGCCTAGAGGGCCGTTGCGAGAGCGACTGGTGCATAGTACACTTCACAGCCAGAGAGCCGAGAGAGGGTGAGAGGGGCTTCGTGCGCATTACCGTAGACGGCCTTAGGTACATCGGCTGGCTCGCCAGCCGCGGCAACGAGAGGGCCCAGCGGCTGAAGGAGGCGCTCCTAAAAGAGGCCGAGGCGAAGGGCGTGGAGGTGCGCCAGCGGCTGGAGGAGTACTTCCGCGAAGGAGAGCAGTGGGGCACCGTAAAGCCGCCCATCGAGAAGGAAGTTGAGGTAGAGGGCAAGAGGGTGAGGGTGAGGGTCGAGGCTGTGGAGGCATGGAGAGAGAAGAGCAAGAAGACGGAGCACTTGGTCATCATGATACGGGCAAAGGTGGTTGAGGAGAACAGCGAAGTAGCGGTGGAGAAGGAGGCAAAGTTCTACAAAAGCGGCGGTAGGGTCTACGGCTACGTAATCATACACGAGGAGGGCGGACGCGAGACGGACTACCTAAGAACAGCCGCAGTGCTGAAAACACTAGGCGTAGAGAAGTGGCGCAGAGAAGAAAGACAGATAAAACTCACCGGCGGCGCCCTAGACGCCCTCATGCGCCTAGAGCCGGTGTTCACAAGCATACACGACATATAACGCCGTATTTAGGCGCCGCCTCTCCGGTATCTATTCACAAGCTCCCTAAGCACCACCTCGTCAACTCTCACCTTCCTCACAGCCAGCTCCTTGACGGCGTCCAGCACGTAGTCCACCAGCTCGTCGCTCGGCTCCACCCCGATGTTCTTCAACGCCCACGCCACGGAGTGCCGACCAGAGTGCTTACCCAAGACAATCCTCCTTCTGTTCCCCACATCCTCAGGCCTCATGGGCTCGTAGGTGAAGGGGTTGTTCAACACCCCGTGGACGTGGATACCCGCCTCGTGACTAAAGGCGTTCTCCCCCACCACCGCCTTGTTAGGCGGGACCGGCACGCCGAACAGCTTAGAAACCAGCTGAGACAGCCCGTACAGCTTCTCAAGCTTTACATTAGTCCTCAAGCCCAGGAGATAGTGCACCGCCGCCACCACCTCCTCCAGCGCCGCGTTGCCCGCCCTCTCGCCGAAGTTGTTAACCACAACCTGCGCCACGTCCGCGCCGTTTTCAATAGCGGTGACCGTGTTGGCCACGGCCATGCCGAAGTCGTCGTGGCAGTGCACATGCATAGGCACAGGGGGCAGACGCTCCTTTAGGTACCTCACTAGGTAGGCCATTCTGCTGGGGGTCATGACCCCCACGGTGTCCGGCACATTTATCTCGTCAGCCCCCGCCTCAATGGCCCTCCTGTAAGCCTCCACTAAAAACTCCAAATCGCTCCTTGTCGCGTCCTCAGCGCTGAACAAGACCTCTACGCCGTGGGACTTTGTATAGGACACCACCTCCTCTATCCTCCTAAGAGCCTCCTCCCTGGAGATGCCGAGCTTGTACTTCAGATGGATATCGGAAGTCGCAATAAATACGTGGACCATGTCCACGTCGGCATCCAACGCGGCGTCCACATCGGCCTTAGACATCCTGGCTAGGCTGACTACCTTTGCGGTGGAAACCTCCTTAGAGATCTGCCTAATCGCCATCTTCTCGTCTCTCGAAACGGCGGCGAAGCCCGCCTCAATCATATCCACACCAGCCTCGTCCAGCGCCAAGGCGATCTGGAGCTTCTCGTCAGGGGATAGGGCGACGCCGGGCATCTGCTCGCCGTCTCTCAGAGTTGTGTCGAAGATCCTTATTGTACGAGCCCCGAAGCCATATGTGCCTAAATCTGCATCTATATAAATCTTTCCTCTTATATATCACCCACAAGGAATGTATATATACCCACGCCTATTAGCCGCACTATGAAGATTAGAGGGAGGGCAATTACATACGGCGACAAAATCGACACAGACGTCATTATCCCTGCCAAATATCTAGTATACACAGACCCAGCAGTGCTGGGCCAACACGCCATGGAGCCACTCGACCCTGAGTTCCCCAAGAAAGCGAAAGGCGCGATCCTAGTAGCCGGCAAGGCGTTCGGCATGGGCTCGTCGAGGGAACAAGCGGCCCTGGCCCTGAAAGGCGCCGGGGTGCTGGCCGTGGTGGCGGAGAGCTTCGCCAGGATATTCTTCCGAAACGCTGTCAACGTGGGGCTCCCAGTTCTCCAAGCGCCCGGAATAAGGCAGAAGGTAAGGGATGGAGACGAGCTTGAGGTGGACGTGGAAAGCGGGATTGTAAAAAACCTGACGACGGGCGAGGTCGTGGTGGGCAAACCGCTGAGAGGCCTGCCTCTTGAGATACTGAAAGCAGGGGGACTCCTCAGCTATCTAAAGAGATCTCAGTAGACGTCTTCTACAATTATCACAGAAATAAGGGGATTTGTAATCTGTGTCAAGCAACGAATTGCTGAAGTGCATTACGCATCTAGGGTTTTGGCAGTGGCCGAGGCCGTATAGGTGTCCTGCCTCGTGTGTAATTTCTTTTACTAGCCTCTCCTCGAACCGGGGCCCCCTGAGCCTGGCCGTGAAGACGGCGGCCGTCTTGAGGGCGGGCGCCGCGAGGCCAAAGACGAAGTTCAGCCCCGGGTAGTAGCCGTCGCAGTCCACGACGTAGACGGTGGGCTCTCTGACGCCGCTGGAGAGGGCGGCGACGAGTTTATCTGCTCTGCACTGGCCCCTCGCTGGCTCTATAAACTCAATAAATGAGATCTCTGCAGTGCGCCACTCTACCTCAAATTCGGGCACTAACAGCGGTCCAACTCCCGGAGGGGCCGCCACCACTAGCCTAGGCCTCATTTCTATAGACGAGGTACTGGGCGGCGGGACACGCGGCGCTACACATAAGACAGCCGATGCACTTGCTCTCGTCCACCTTGAAGGATCTGCCGGGGCCTGTCCTCCTCAAGGCGCCGGTGGGGCACCACCTCACGCAGAGATCGCAGTCGCCGCATATGGCAGACCTCACGAGTAGGCCGGCGGTGTCCAGCGCGGTTTTCCTGTCGACGCCGTGGATAAGCCACAGCCTCCCCAGTCTCTCCAGCTTGACGACGCCCTTCTTTGTGTGGACCGCCGTGCCCTCAACCCTCCCCATCATCTTCAGCAACTCCCCCAGAGTCTCCATATTCGGCTCGCCGTCGATATGTATTTTCAATGTCCCGCCGTCGACCTCTATTCTGACGGGTAGCGGCTTGCCCTCGTAGTTTTTAACCCACCTGGCCATGTCCCCCGGCACCCTCCCCCGCCACCTCCAGAGCCCCCACCGGATCTCCTCCTCGCTGTACTGCCTCCTAAGCGCCTTTTCCATTCTGTCGTAGACATCTGGATAGCTCCTCTTCACAAGCTCCAGCTCTGCCAGCTCGTTCGCAGGGCACACCACGCACCCCAGCCTGTCGAAGCCTCTCTCATACGCCTTGTTGTACGGAAGCTTGTGGAGGAATATGTAAAGCCACACCTCCAGCGCCGTCCAGTCCTGCAGAGGCGCCGCCACTATGGAGCCGGCGGCCCACCTACTTGGAGACACCCGGGGGAGCCTGGCCCTCTGGAAGGACTCGGCCCCCCTCTGCCCAACCACGCTGATATAGCCCTCGGGGAACCTCGACTTGAGAGCCTCCGCCGTGGGCCCCAGCTTAATAACCTTGCAACACCATCTGTAGTCCCGCGCGGGCGGGCCGAACCTCTCCATGGCCTCCCAGAACCGCGACCCCGCCGATCCAATGACGACCTCGACGCCGTATCTCTCGGCCACCACCTTCAAGTTTTCATACGTCTCGGGGGGCTCCAGCCCCGTGTCGTTGAAGTAAATGAGGAAAGCCACCCCGCTCCTCGCCGTCAGATCCAGCGCGACCAAGCTGTCTTTCCCGCCGGAGTAGGACACGACCACCGGCTTTCTGTACTTCGCCGCGACGGATTTTATAAACTCCGCCGCCTCCACCGCCTTCGCCTCTATATACTCTCGGTTGAACTCAGCGGCCTCGGCTAGAGAAGAGGGCCTCCCCGGCGGAAGCGGCCTCCTAGCCCGCCACGACTTGACCACGTGGAGCCGCCTCCCCCGGAAGAGCTTCGCGACGCCGTGCGTCCTGCCGTCAGCGGTGGCCACCGCCACATGTCTAAACTTCTCCTCCGGCAGGCGCCCCTCCACCACCCTCTCCGGATGTATGTCGTACCCCTCCGGGAGCTCCGCCATGTCGACAACAGCCCAGTACCCCCTCCGCATGTCTAGAGCCGTGGCCACCCCCTCGTACAGCGGCCTAAACCTCCACCGGCCCTCCAACACGTCGTAAAACCTGTGGCCGACGAGCCTCCCCCTCACCACCACCTCGTCGGCCTGATCGGCGTAGCCAGGTATCTTGTTTAAGAGAACCACCTCGTCTCCGGGCACCAGAACCTCCGCGAGCTCCCAGTCCCCCAGCTCGTTGGCCACTGCCTCTCTCGTGGCGGCTATATCCGCGGGGAAAGCCGGCCTCGGATCGGCCGGCTGGGTCAGCCTAACTTCTATAAAGCCGTTGCATCTATCCGCCGCCCTCTTGGGGTCCAGCACCGGGATGTTTAAATCCTCGCACCACCAGAGAGGCACTCGGGGATACGAGCTGTATAAATTAAGCTTTATAGCTACTCTATATACGTGGCGAAGATTTATAAATAGGTGGATTTCGCCATATATGCACCCGGGGAAAGAAGGGTCAAGATTCTCGACTCCACGCTGAGAGAGGGCGAGCAGACGCCGGGCGTCGTATTTTCAGAAGAGTGGCGTGTTAGGATCGCCAAGGCGCTGTCCGACATCGGCGTCGGGATGATCGAGGTGGGGGATCCCAACGTCGCCCCCGACATTAAATCCGCCATTAAGAAGATTGTCCAGCTGAAGAAGGAGGGGGCTATCCAGAGCGAGATTGTGGTGCACAGCCGGGCGGTTAAGCAGGATTTGGAGACGGCGGCGTCGCTGGAGCCCGACCGGGTGGCGGTGTTCTACGGCGTGAGCGACATCCACCTGAAGTACAAGCACCGGAAGACGAGGGAGGAGGCCCTCTCAGTAATCGCGGACATGGTGTCCATGGTGAAGTCCCACGGGGTGTCTGTGAGGTTCACGGCGGAGGACGCGTCTAGGGCCGACCTGGACTACCTCGTACAGGTGGTGAAGGTAGCCCGGGGCGCCGGGGCCGACAGGGTGAGCATCGCAGACACCGTGGGCGTGTTCACGCCGGAGAGGGCCCGGGAGTACTTCTCCAAGGTGAAGGCCGCGGTGCCCGACGTGGGGTTAGACATACACGCCCACAACGACTTCGGCATGGCTGTGGCCAACAGCCTCGCGGCTGTCGAGGGCGGGGCCGACGTGGTGCACACCACAGTCAACGGCCTTGGGGAGAGGGCGGGCATAACGCCTCTTCAGGTCTTCGCCGCCGCCTACTACTACCACAAGGGGGTCAAGCTGGTGAAGCTTGAAAAGCTACCGGAGATCACCGCCATGGTCGAGGCGGCCACCGGCATCACGCTGATGCCCACCTTCCCCGTGTCTGGGGAAAACGCCTTCACCCACAAGGCGGGGGTGCACCAGGCAGGTGTGCTGTCCAACCCGGAGACCTACGAGCCCATCCCGCCGGAGGTCGTCGGGAGGGCTAGAGACTTCTCCCTAGATAAGTACAGCGGGAGGAAGGCAGTCCAGCACCGCTTGGAGAGGCTGGGCGTCTCCGTGCCGCCGGATGTCGTCGACAAGGTTGTGGAGGAGGTGAAGAGGAGCAACGTGCCCAGACTTAGAGACGAGGACCTCCTGGAGATTCTGGAGAGGGTTACAAATATGAAGTTCAAGGCCATTGTAAATAGACACATAGAGGCCTTCGTCTGGCTGAAGGTGGCGAACAACGTCTACACCACGTCAGTGGCTAGGCGGGTCGCCGCGTTGAAAAATGTGGTGTCTGTATCTGAGATCACCGGCGACTACGACGTGGTGGTGAAGGTTGTCGCCGAAAACGCGGAGGAGCTAAGCCGCGTGATTGAAAACATAAGAGAAATCAAGGGCGTGGCGGCGACGCTGACAAGCCTAGTTCTAAAAGAGCTACCTGTCAACTCCCATACTATATAGCGGACAAGGTTTCTATACATATCAACGTTTTTAATAGCCGGGGGTTTGTCTCTCTATGAGGCACCTGCTGACGCTTATGGAGTTCGCCCCGCATGAGGTGGAGTACCTACTGCGCCTCTCGAGGGATTTCAAGACGCGGTATCTGGCTGGGGAGGTCTACACGCCTCTGTTTCCAGGGAGAATTGTACTGCTCTATTTTGAGAAGCACAGCACGAGGACCCGCCTGTCTCTCACCTCGGCGGCGGCTCAGCTGGGGATGCAAGCGGTGTACACCACGCCGAGCGAGCTCCAGCTGGCGAGGGGGGAAACCATCGCCGACACCATGAGGGTCGTGTCGAGGTACGCCGCGGCCGTCGCCGCCCGGGTGTACAGACACGAGACTCTTGAAGAAATGGCGCGCTACAGCTCTATACCGGTGATAAACGCGCTGTCCGATCGACACCACCCACTCCAAGCCCTGGCAGACGCCTTGACGCTGTGGGAGAGGGCCGGCCGGCTCCACCACGTCAAGGTGGCTTTTGTAGGCGACGTCTCTAACAACGTAGCCACAAGCCTCGCGGTTGTAGGCGCCAAGCTGGGCTGGGAGGTGAGGCTAGTGGGGCCAAAGCAACTGTGGAACCAGAAGCTGGTGGACGAACTCGCCGAGGACCTCTCCAAGACCGGGGGCAGGATCTACTTCACAGACTCAATAAACGAGGTGGCCGACGTGGACGGGGTCTACACAGACGTCTGGGTCTCCATGGGCTTTGAAAAGGAGGCGGAGGAGAGGAGGCGCCTTCTAAAGCCCTACCAGGTCAACCAGAGGGTGATGGATATCGCGGGGAGGAGGGCCGTCTTCCTACACTGCCTACCGGCCCACAGAGGCGAGGAGGTAACCGACGAGGTCATCGACGGCCCCCAGTCAGCCGTCTGGGACCAGGCGGAGAACAGGATGCACACGGCAAAGGCCGTCTTCGCCTACCTCCTAAAATAAGGCCGGGCGCTCTGCCACCGCAACCGCGTGGGGCACCTGGGTGGGGCGCGGCGGGGCTACGTATCTAAATTATGGGGTTTTCAACTTCTGAGGTACGGTCTTGGATCTACTATCTTCCCCTCGGCGGCCGCGGCTGCGGCGACGGCGGGGTTTGCTAGATATACCTTAGAGTCGGGGTGCCCCACCCTCCCCTTGAAGTTTCTATTACTCGTCGTCACCACCACCTCGCCAGGCCCGGCGACGCCGAAGTGTCCGCCGAGGCAGGGGCCGCAGGTGCCGTAGGTTACCACACAGCCTGCCTCAGTCAGGATGTCTATGTAGCCGAGCTTCATAGCCCTCCTGAATATCTCATAGCTGGCGGGTATGGCTATGCATCTGGTCTTCACCCGGCGGCCCTTCAGAATCTTGGCGGCTGTCTCCACGTCGCTGAGCCGCCCGTTGGTGCAACTACCTATAAACACTTGATCCACCTCTACCCCCTCCACTTCCCTCACTGATTTTACGTTGTCTACGCTGTATGGCGCGGCCACCAGCGGCTCGAGCCTCCCGAGCTCCACCGTGTACTTGTCGGCGTATTTGCCGGGCTCTATGCTGGGCGGGGTGTAGTCCACTCCCCTCTCCGTCTTTAGATAGCTGGCGGTGACTGAGTCTGGGATGAACATCAAGGCGTCGGCGCCCATCTCAGTGGACATGTTGGCCACGGTCGCCCTGTCGTCCATTGGGAAGGCCTTTGGCTTCTCTACAAATACCTCTACGGAGTACCCGTTGAAGCCCTCTGCCCCGAACTGGGCCAGAAGGTGTAGGGCCACGTCCTTCCCCACCACGCCCAGGGGGAACTCCCCAACCACGTCTACTCTAAAGGGCGTGGGAACCACGAGCCAGGTCTTGCCGAGCTTCAACGTGGCGGCTATGTCCGTGGCACCCATGCCGTGGGCGAAGGCGCCCACGGCGCCGGCGGTGTTGGTGTGGCTGTCGGCGGCGAAGATCACTTGTTCCGGAAGCGCGTACTTCTCCAGTATTATCTGGTGGAGTATGCCGCCCCCCACGTCGTAGAAGTTGGGCAGACCCAGCGACTTGACGTGCTTTCTTATGTAGACCATGATCTCCGCCGCCCTCTGGTTAGGCGCCGGCGAGAGGTGGTCAAAGGCCACCACTACACGGCCCTTATCGAAGACCTCCACCTTCCCCATGTGTTCCAGGACTTCGAGAACGTGGTAGCCAGTCAAGTCGTGGAACCCCACGAGGTCCGGCACCACCTCGACAACGTCACCTGGCGAGGGGGCGCGGCCAATTTTTTTGTAGAATATGTACTCGGTCCAGGTTGGCATATAGCTCCGTAGATTTCTATATAAAAAAGTTGTCTTCAGATGAAAAAGGGTGGGGTTTCTCTCAGCGGCTGAGTGCGGCGGTGGCGGCGGCGTAGGCGTCTACCAGCCCGTATCCCGTGAAGACGTCAAAGCCAGGCGGCCCGATGTCTTTGGCAGTGGAGGTGATTACTTGGTAAACCTCGTCTGGGGTGAGCATGGGCTTACCAGCGGCTAGCCTCAGCGCCTGTATCAACGCCACGACACCTGTTACGTGTGGCGTCGCCATGGAGGTGCCAGACATGTAGGCATATCTCCCGCCTGGGTAGGTGGATAGTATGTTGCTGATATGCGGCTACCACAAACCTCGCCCTTCAGGACGGGGTAGGGTTTTTAACGAGATGTCAATTTACTCATGGTGGCTAGGCGTTCTGTCGCTGTTCCGCTTCTGCTGGACGGGAACCAATTCCTCGACTATCTTGAGCTGGAAAGGGCGTATAGGAGGGCGAAGAAGGCCGTGGTGGAGTACCTGGTACAGAACTACGGCGGGAGGAGGGCCAGCTACTTCCGCGTGTGGCATGAGGTGAAAAATGCAGTGAAACGGCTAGGCCTGCCGTTTGCATACGCCCAGCAGGCGGTGAAAGACGCCGTAGAGGCGTACAACGCCTGGGCAACGGCTGGCGGGAGGCCGCCGGAAATCAGAAAGGTATCCCCCTACACAGACGAGAGGGCTTGGCGCCTCAACTCGGCGACTGCTTTATCTATAAGGCTCATGTCCGGGAGGCATGTGGTAGAGCTGTGGCCGCACAGGAGGTTCTGGCTCTTCGAGTGGCTTGTCAGGACTGGGAGGGCCAAGCGCGCCGGTACAATACGCCTTAAACGAGTCAAAAATCAAGTTTATGTCATATTTACATACGAAATTGAGCCTGAGGGGGAGAAGGAGCCAGTAGCGGTCACAGCTTTCGACGTGAACGAAAACACAGTCGTAGCGGCTAGAGTAGATTTGAAGGCTTCGGTCGACAGAGTCGCCCGGTGGAACAGAGAGTGGGTACAGCCTATTTCAATTAGGGTATTCCGCACCGACTTCGGAAGGCTGGCAAGGAGGTACGACGCGATACGCAGGAAGTGGGCCGAGGAGCTCTCCGTTGAGATAAACGGGAGGAAGCTCTCCGGCACCCAGATCAGGAAGTTCAGAAAGCGGGTTAAGAAGTTAAGAGAAAAGAATAGGAGGCGTGACAGAGTAAACAAGACGGCGCATGAACTGACTAGGGAGCCCGCTATTCTCGTCACTGAGGACTTGGGCGAGAAGCCGCAGGATGAGATGGTCAAGAAGGGCAAAAGGAGTCCGCAGCTCAGGCACCGCGTCAAGCAGACTCCGATGAAGGCGGTTGTGGAGAAGGTGAAGGATAAAGCCGCAGAACGCGGCCTGAAGTTCGTGTTGGTCTCGGCCTACAGAAACTCCAAGACCTGTCCAGCGCACGGCGAGAAGCTTTCCTTCCCGACGGGGCCTAAGATAGGCCTCTGCCCGAGGGGGCACTGGGTCCACAGAGACGTGGCCTCAGTCCTCAACATGTTGAGAAAAGTTGCGGAGAGGCTGGAGCCGAAGTACGCAGAGGCTGTGAGGAAAGCGCTGTCAGAAGTGGATGAAAGACAATTGGAGAAGTGGTCAACTATGGTGCTGATGGCAGAACAGCCGATTCAAGCTCAGCGGCCCGCAGTGCTGGCCCGGGCCAGCCCCATAATCCCGCCGGGCAAGGAGACGGTGATCTCGGCGGGGATCGAGGGCGCCCATGAGCCGTTCCACAGGGCGGGGAGGAGGTCAGCTCCATCGGCGTAGACTCGGCGGCGGTCAAGAGGCCGTAGGCCGCAGTGTAGAGCCGCCCTCCTGGGTTGAAACGCATGCCGCAGGCCCCCACGGCGCCGTGGCTAAGTCTGCACCTCCTGTGGCATAGGGTGCACACAACCGCGCCGCCCTCGCGCCGGGCATAGGTCGACTCCCTCACGTTGGGCAGCCCCAGCAACCCCTCATCCGGCCTGTAGAGCGGGCGGGGCCAGGAGTACACTGGCACGTCTAGAGGAGTGCGGCTGGTTAAATGCTTAAAACACCACCTCGTGGGCAACATGAGGATTTGTGACTGCCGAGGGCGAGTCTGAGCGGGTGAAGACTCGCGGCCTTACATTGTAGCTCAGGGATGACCAAGTAAAGTTTAAATATTGATGTGTTTCGTGCGCCATGTCTCTCCTTGTCGTATTTAGAGGAGATGTGCCGCGGGAGTGGAGGGAGCTCGGAATCGAGGGCGTCGAGGTGGCTTCTGCTAAAAACGGCGTGGGGGATATCTCGGGCAAGTTTGTCGTGGTTGTCGGGGATAGGGAGCTGGCTGAGAGGCTGGGGGTTGCCTACTTCACAGAAGAGGAGGCCGCGGAGTTCCTCAGCTTTTTAAAGTCCTACGTCTCCTCATATAGAAAATAGCTCCGGCCACCGCCGCCGCGAGTACTGGCGCCAGGGCGTATACCCACGGCGTGTTGGCGCCGCTCTGCTGTTGCGCCGCGCCGGGGCCCCCCGTCCGTGGGAAGGGGGCGGAGAACCGCGAGCCGTTGGCCACTGTTATGGTGAGGGTGGTGGGGATTGTGTAGTAGTTGCCGTATTGATCTGTGTAGGAGACGGCGAGGTCTATCTGGTACTGGCCGGGCGCCGTGGCGTTGAAGCTGAGGGGTATCGTGGTGGTCTGCTGGGGGTCCAGCTGGCCGGCGAAGTATATGGGCGACGTCACGGGCCTGATACCCCTAGGCACCCTCGCCTCTACCTGAAGGTTGGTGACGGGGGTGAAGCCCTTGTTTACCACTGTTATCGAGATGTAAAAGGTCCTCCTGGGCTCTGGCGTAGTGGGGACTACGGAGATGTTTGTGATGTTTACCGCCGGCGTCTGCAGAGCCTGTAGGTATATGGTGCCCTGGGCGGTGCTTGTGGTGCCAAGCTCGGTGGTGTAGATTATGTTGTAGGTCAGGGCTACAGAGCCGCTGTAGGTAGCTGGGATTATGAAGGATACGGGGAGCTGTACGCTGTCGAGGGGGGCAAGGCGGCCTATCTGGAAGGTGTAGGTGGAGGCGAGTATGTTGCCAGAGGCGGGGGAGACCGTGACCACGGCTTTCTGCACCGCGACGTCGCCGCTGTTGATTACCGTTAGGACGACGGTGCGGTTGCCGCCGGACTTGACAATGGAGGGCGTGGGCAAGACGGTGAATATGCTAGAGGAGGTTACGGGGAGGTTTACTGTGTACTGGTCAACACCGGCACTGTGGTACACTGTGACTGATATAACGACCGGCTGGTTTGACAGTGGGGTCACCAGGAGGCTCGCCGCCGCCTTACCCACGCCGCCGAAGTAGTAGGGCTGGGGCTTGTCAACCGCGGCGTTTGAGACAGATACAGACGCGTTGAAGGGCCCCGGCGCGGCGACGGCTAGAGTCACGTTGTTGGTTACGCCGGAGATAAGCCTAGAGGGCCTCACCTCCACACGCGCCGCGCCGCCCGCGGACTGTTGCGTGGCGGCAGTGGCGGTTATCTGCTCTGTCTTCGACACGCCGAGGGTCTGGTAGGTGACCTGTGCCGTGAAGGTGACCACGCTGGCCACGGGGTAGACGTCGATCTGGGCGCTCCCCCTCCCGCCCCTGATCTGGACTGTGAAGCTGGACTGCGGCGCCGCCGCGCCCGCCGCGGACACCACTGCAACCCCGTCGGCGTTTACCGGAAGCTGGATCGTGACGTTGACCTTGTTGAACCTATTTAGGTATAGGGTGGTGGGGCTGATGTAGAGAACAGGCGGCGGAGCGGGCGCCGCGGCGAGGGGGACTGTGTAGGTCAGCGCCACGGGGTTGCCCAGCCAATCCCTCGCCTGCATGGAGACTACGAGGCTTGCGGCGGGGCCGTCGGCTATGGCCACGACGGGCACCTCTGCGTAGGTGCCATTTATCCGGTACAGACCCGTGGGGTAGAGGATCCTCGCCCCCTGGCCCTGGACGGCGACGGAGGCGGTGAGGGCGTAGGGGCTTTTAATTACCAGCGTCAGCTGGCTGGGGATGCCTATATATGCCACTCCCCTCGCGGAGATCTCCGCGGTGGGGTACGGCGGTATGTAAACCGAGTCGTACTCCACCTTCTCCATGCCGTCGGTCAGGGCCGACCCCGCGGATCTGTACCTGGCTCTAAGCACGGCGTTTACAGGGCACGTGACATTCAGCGCGTTTGCCACCACTCTGATGTTTACAGTCACAATCCCCGGTCCCGCGGAGGG
>NZ_JBMFKV010000045.1:0-13203 GCF_049971835.1 Pyrobaculum sp. | reverse complement strand
AGGCCTCAGCGTGAGGTCGTCTACCGCGACGACGCCTTTTATGTCGCCGCCCTCCTTCACCACCACGCCGTCTAGCTCGTAGGCGTTTATCCTCTTCACCACAGAGGAGAGGCTACTGAACAGCTCCGCCGAGGCTACGTCAGCAGGCGTCATTAACTCGCCTACCTTTACACTCCTCCCCCTCTCTTTAAAGGCCTTTAACAACTCGTCCTTCGTGACGACCCCCACCGGGGTGTTGCTCGCGTCTGTTATGACTACGTAGTCGGTGCCGGCGGCCAACATTTTGTAGGCTATCTCCTCCACCGTGGCGTCGGGACCCGCCGTCGGGTACTCTGTCTTCATCACGTCGCCAGCCGTGCCCTCCTCGACCACGATCTTAGCCCGCTCCCCCGGCATAACCTGCTCCTTCACCACCAGTAACTTGCCCTTCTGCCTCCTCCAGTACCCCATGGATTTCTCCGCTATGTACGCTACGAAGTCCCTCCTCGTGACGAACCCAACCACCCTGCCGTCGTCGTCCACCACAGCTAAAATACCGGCCCCCGTGCGTAGAAACATCTTACGCACACTGGAGAGGGTGTCTCTCAGGTTGATCGACGGGACGTCTGTGAGCATGACGTCCCGCGCCCTGAGGCCGGTCACGTGTTTAGAAGGCCTTAGCCTAATCACCTCCTCCACAGGCGGCTTCGCCACAGCCACCTCCACCGCCTTCCTCACCTCCACATCCTCCCGGCCCTCCTTCGGCCCGTATAGGTAGGCGTGGACGACGTCCCACGCAGATATTGCACCAATCGCCCTGCCCTCTCTATCCACCACAGGCACGAGGTAGAGCCCGGTGGTGGCCATGTACCTAGCCACCTCCTCCACCGGAGTGTCGGGAGCCGCCACCGCGACGCCTCTGAACATCAGCCTCCACACCCTGGCGACGCCCGCGCGTCTGCCCTCGCCCCTCGCAACCCTGGTGCCGAAGAGGGGGCGCGGCTCCCCAGCCCCCTTGAACCACCTACGCGACTTTATTAAATCCCACACTGTGAGAACCCCGGCGACGCCCCCCTCTCTGTTAAGGACGACGTAGCCGTCCACCTCGCCGCCCACCAGCTTCTTAAATACCCTAGATAACCTCTCAATGGCTTTGACAAAGCCCACCCGGGACTTCTCCTCCCTCGCCGGGGTGTACACGGCGGCCACGGACTTGGCCTTAGGCTCCCTCAGCAACAGCGCTGAGAGTAGGCCTCTGAGCGTGACCACCCCCACGTACCTCCCCTCTTCATCCACCACCACGGCTCCCCACTTCGCCTCGCTTGTCAAAATCTCCAATACGTTGTCTATTCTCCAGCTCTCCTTGACAAAGATAGGTGGGTTTACAAACTCGCCTATTTTCGCATCCAGCTTCCTACTCTTAATCAACAGACCTGTGTGGGGGTAGACGACGCCAGCCACCTCTTCAGAGAATACGGACTTAAACACGGGGACTACGTCCACGGGGAACTTCCTGAGATGCGACACCAGAGTTTCGAGCGTGGTGTTTACGGTCACCCTAAATGGGGGGTGCTCCAGCACATCTCTAACAAACTGAGGCGACGGCTTCTCCACCAGTTTTTCCAACTCCTCTTTCCTCAGCACATATATAAGTATGTAGCGATTTATAAAAATTATATCTCGCCGCCATAGAGGCGGCCCTCCACGTACAATATGAACCTCCCAGCCCCCACCTCTACCTCCCCCTCCGGTAGCTTCACCGAGGCAGGGCCCGCCACCAGAAACCTATTCACGGGCCTGCTTGACGTCAGTAGTGTAACGACGCCCAGCCCCTCCGCGAGCCTCGCCACCTCCTCGCTGTCGGTCAACACAGGCACCTTCTTAACATATGCATACAGCAACGACTCAAACACCCCCGCCCTGCCGTCTAAACTGCTCTTCACAACGCCCGACGGCTCCTCTCCGCCATCCCAGAGCTCCGCCAGCGGCTTAAGCCACGGATAACGCTGGGACCACATAACCACCTCGTCTCTAGACCCCCGCCTCAGCAACTCTTTCAAAAGCTCCCGCTCCTCGCCGCCCAGTCTAAACACGGAACAGTACAGCTCGGCCGCAACTTCGGGGTCAACTTTTGACACAGAGATTAGGCGGGTCCTCCTGGCCTGTACGCCTTCGGCGAGCACAACCACGGCCTCGAAGTATCTAGCCGCGATTTTTAAAACGGCGTCGAGGGGGGCCGCCACATGCACAACGTTCTTAAAATCCTCCCGAGAGGGCTCGGGGAGGTAGGTGTCGACGGGGCCCACCCCGCTCCTAAAGGCGGACTCCGCCACGGCGAAGCACGCCAAGTAGAGACATCTGGCGTATCTGCCGCCTATCCTAAGCCACACGTCGGCTAAATCTGACCCGCCCCTGGCGTATCCACAGACGGCGCCGAGCCGGGGGGAGTAGGCCAAATCCCCTGTTGGTGCCGCCGCCGCCTTGACGCATATGTACCCACATGCCTCGGCCCTGTGGGCGTAGTAAGCCGCGGCCGTAGCCGCAACGATTAGCAGAGGCTTCAGCGGGACCTCAGCTGAGAGGCCCGCCGTCAAAACAGCTACGAATCTTGCGAGGCGCGGCGTCAGCGGCGCCGCGTAGAGGGCCAGGCCCCCCAGCGCCAGAAGCACCGCCTTCGCGGCCCCCGTGTAGGGCGAGGCGACGGCGGCCGCCAGACCCAGAGCCGAGATCGCCGGCGTATACACCTCGCAACCCAGCAACCTCCTCCACAGCGCCACGTACACCGCGAGGTGCCTCCTCGCCAGCCAGACGAAGAGGGCCGCCAAGCCGAGCGCCGGATTCACCAAAAGCAGGAGGAGGAGCGCCGCCGCCGCGGCGATGCGTATTAATAAGGCACCTGTTACATACACGTGGTCACACAGACGAGGGTACAAATAGGTATCGTGGGGAAGCCCAACGCAGGTAAGTCGACGTTCTTCGCCGCGGCGACTATGAAAGACGTAAAGATCTCCCCCACCCCCTTCACCACCATCGACCCCAACGTGGGCGTCGGCTACGTGAGGATAGACGATTGCCCATGTAGAAGTGTGAAGTGCAACCCCCGTAGCTACACGGTGGCGGAGGGCGTGTGCTACGCGCCTGTGGAGCTTATAGACGTTGCCGGGCTCGTCCCCGGCGCCTGGCAGGGCAGGGGCCTCGGCAACCAGTTTCTAGACCACCTACGGAGGGCCCCGGCGCTTATACACGTGGTAGACGCCTCGGGATCCACCGACGAGGAGGGCCGCCTGGTGAAGCCCGGCACGCACGACCCGGTTAGAGACGTGGAGTTTTTGGAAAGGGAGGTGGATATGTGGATGGCGTCGATAGTGAGGAGGGACTGGGACAAGGTGGTTAGGCTCGTGGAGTTCAGCAAGCGGAATATCGCGGAGGTCCTGCTGGAGAGGCTGGCGGGACTGGGCATGAGCCGGGGGAGCGTAGAGAAGGCGCTTGAGGAGTCCGGGCTGGCTAAGAAGCCCCCCAGCAGGTGGGAGGATGCCGATTTCTACAAATTTGCCCACCTAGCCAGGTCTTTCAGCAAGCCCATAGTCATAGCGGCTAACAAAGTTGACCTCCCCGAGGGGGAGGAGGGCTACAAGAGGCTGAAAAAGGCGTACCCCAACAGAGTGATAATCCCCACGTCCGCGGAGGCGGAGCTGGCGTTGCGGAGGGCGGCGGCTAAGGGATTGGTTAAGTACAAGCCCGGCGACGGGCACTTCGAGGTCACGGGGCAGGTGACGCCTCAGCAAAAAGCCGTGTTGGAGAGGATCGCGGATCTCCTCAAGAAATGGGGAGGCACCGGCGTGGTGCAGGCAGTGAACGCCGCCGTGTTCAACGCCCTTCAGTACGTCGCCGTCTACCCGGTGGAGGACGAGAGGAGGCTCAGCGACAAGGAGGGCAACGTCTTGCCCGACCTGCTACTGGTGCCCCGCACCTACACCGCCAGAGACGTGGCCTACGCGATCCACACAGAGCTAGGAGAGAGATTCGTCGCGGCGCTCGACGCCAGGAGCGGGCGCAGGCTCGCCTCAGACGAGCCAGTCACCCACGGGCTCATCATAAAGATAGTGGCTAGGTAGCCGTCTTGTTGCGGAGGAGCGATATCCAAACATTTCTTTTCAACGCGTCGGGGAGGTGCCCATTCCCCCCGTGCCCATCTGCCTCGGATCTGCCGGAGCCGGGCGGCGCGGGCTCCGCCACGGCACGCCTCTCCACGCGCACCCCCTTGAGGAGTGAGATTATCTCATCTAGTTTTCTCAACACGGCGTCGTAAGAGTCGTGCACAAGAACGGCTCTGCTCGCCGACAGGGAGATCTGTAGCTGAAGCTGGGCGCTCGGGTAGACGTATACAAGCGTGTTGAACGTGTAGTACTGAGGCGCGTACCGAGGCGCCGCCTCCACCCGCACCTCGGCCAGCTCCATCGCCCTCCTAGCCTTTGACAAGGCTTTATACACCGTGTTTATCGAAATGCCGAGGCTCTCAGCTATCTCCCTCGGCCTCATACCCCTCGAGTAGAGCTCAGCCACTCTCCTCTCTGTCTCTGTGAGTCTCACCGACATAACCAGCGCCGGCCCTATTAACTACCTCCTGAAATATTCTGGTAATACGCCCTTAAGCTTCTCGACGACCTCCCTAGCGGTCTCCTCTCTTATCTCCTCCTTGCCATGCCAGAGCAACTGGCCGCCCCACCTAGGTATCACGTGTATATGGAGGTGGAACACCACCTGCCCCGCGCTACGCCCCGCGTTGGTCACCACGTTGACCCCCTGCGCCCCAAGCCCGGCCCAGGCCTTGGCAAGCCTCGTGGCTATTTCAAAGCCGCGCGCCGACAGTTCAGCTGGGGCGTCTATGATGTTGGTAAAGTGCCTCTTGGAAACCACGAGGAGGTGGCCGTAGGACGCCGGGTACTTGTCAAGAATCACAACAAAATCCTCGTCTTCGTACACCCTCCAGGCAGGCGCCTCGCCTCTAACTATCTTACAAAATATACAGTCCATCGACGGCTGGTAGTAAAGCATTTATATCTATGACTACCTACACAACGGGTGGGGGGCTTGGAGCGGCCCATAAGGGCCCCCGTGAACCAGCCCCCTGCCGCGGGGTTGCACACCCACAATTCCCGTAGTCAGCAAGTAATTCTACTTCCGGGGTTTTCGCCCCTGGCTATCGCCTCTATGTGGTCAGGCCGCCGCCCGTCGAATATATAGGTGGTTATGCAGTTGCGCCGCAGTATCGAGAGGCTCCACACGTCCATAAGCTCGTAGCCGCCGGGGAGGGCGGAGGAGTGCAATATTTTTTCAAACTCGTCGTACCTCAGCTCAGGCATCCTCTCGGCGTTTGGATTTCTCCGGGGGTCGTCGCTGTAAACCGCGTCGATGTTAGCGGCGTTTAGCAACACAGGAGAGCCAACGGCCTCGGCCACCAGCGCCGCCACCGTCGCCGTGGACTGCCCCGGCTGGAAGCCTCCCGCCACTACCACCCTGTGGCCGCCCCACGCCGCGAGAAACTCCTCGAGGTTAGCCGGGACGCGGGGGTACGCGTCTCTAAGCAACGAGATTAGGAGAAGGGCGTTGAGTCTGCTGGCGTAGATGCCCAGCAGGTCTTGGAAAGTGTTAGAGGCGCCGCCTCTCCTCGCCACGGCGATGTACCTTCTCGCCAGCTCCCCGCCCCCGGCCACCACCCCTATTTTGCCAGGTAGCTTATTTATAACAGAGGCGTATCTCAGCACGAGCTCCTCATCGTCGAAAATCCGGCCGGACAGCTTAATTACCAGCGCCATGCCCCGAGAGATATGTCTTGACGCCCCTCACCACCCCCTCCACCACGTGGCCGGGAGCCTCGCCGAAATCCACCTGCGGCACCTCGCCGCTACACAGCTTCTTAAACTTGTCGAAATTCCTCTGCGCCACCTCTATAAGGTACCTATCCTCGTACTTGTAGAGAGCCTCTATCAAAGCCCCCTCGGAACAGTCGCTGTTCAGCCAGGCGGCCCTAGACTTGGCCTTAGAAAGCTCCGTGAGCAACGTGTCTACGTCGACCTCTCTGCCGTACAGCGACGCCTTCACCTCCCTCCTCCCCAGAAACTTCTTCTGCACCTTCACCACCACCGGGCCGAATTCCCCCCCGCGGCCCTCGGAGACCGCCCGCGTCACCTCGTCCGCGACCTTCGCCAGCTCCAAATCTCGCGAATGCGCCTCCCTCAACCTTTCACACTCGCAGAGCCGCCTCACGAAGTCCACAAAAGCCTCGGCGATTATACCCACAACTACGTCCTGAGCCGACACAGCCCCAAGACGCCACCCAGTTATATACATTAAACCTTATAAAAAACAGCCCCCGAATGGGCGGTGACGACTCCAGGCTAGCCGAGCCGTGACGAGGGATCTAAACGCCGACTATCCCCATCGCGCCACTGCAAATACAAGGCCCATAACAGTGCCCATCAAAACCGCCATCAAAGCAATGTACCTCATACCGAGCGTAGGCATGTAGAGATGCTTATACACAGTTAACATCAAAAACGTCCAGACGACGCCAGCCACCACCCCCATTACAACACCTAGCCACTCCACACACCTTTACCTCCATCAACTTATAATAATTCCGGCCCTCTCCCCACTTCGCATATTCTCAAGGCTTATATATAATATAACTCATTAAATACGTATGTATAAGGACAGGAGACGTTGCTACTTTCTTAATCTCACACTATTAACAGCTATTATAGTAGTTGCTACAACCGCCATAGTAATTATGTACATCACGGGGCCTGAAAACCCCCTTAAGCCAGTGGTAGTAATGATACTAATAGCCGCTTTATCTCTAGTAGTTTACTGGATTCCAGTAGAGGCGGCTGTATTAAACAACGCCGTTGTGCTTAGAGGCGTCCTGAGGCGTAAGGTAGTGGAGGGCGACGTGGTAGAGACGTACACACACGACGAGGTGGTGAGATATCTCAGCTTCGTGCCCATAGGGAACAGGGTGTCCCTCCGTTGCTTCTTCTGGGGGGTAGCTGGTAGCTTCCAGAGGCGCAACGGCGAGTGGGTAGGCGTCGACGTCTTCGCAGGCCGCAACTGCGGCGACAGGTGGCTCCTAGTGAAGATAAAGGGGAGGGAGAAATACCTCCTTGTCTGTGTAGACAAGACATGAGGCTGTTCCTCGCCACAGCCTTTGCGCTGGGCTGGCTCTTCCAGTACCTAGCCCTGTACAACCCCCTCTGGCTCGTCGCCGCCATGTGGACGCCCGCGCTGGGGGCCATCCTGGAGATGAAGAAAAAAGGCTCTCTAAGGCCGAGGCCTCTACGCTCTGAGTTAGGTAGCCTCGTAAGGATCTACCGCGCCACAGCCCCCGCGGCGGCGTGGCTACTCTTAATGTGTGGAGTTGCCTACTTCCTCATCGGCCTCCAGCCGCTCGACTTGGAAAAGGCGCTCCAGGGGCGGATCCCGCTGTGGTGGTATCTAGCCACCACGGCGTTTATGGCCCCCCTAGCGCCTGTAATAAACGCCTTTCTTGCCACCTTCGGGGAGGAGCTGGGGTGGAGAGGCTACCTACTGCCGAGGCTCGCCTCTAGGTACGGATGGGGAGGGGCCTCGGTCGTCGTAGGCCTCGTCTGGGGGCTGTGGCACACCCCCGCCATTTTGCTACTAGGCCATAACTACGGCAAGACGTGGTGCCTCCCGTGCCTAGCCCTCTTCGTCCTCTTGACCATACCCATGAGCTTCATACACACCTGGGCCTACCTCAAATACGGCGTGTGGGGCGCCGCATTTCTCCACGGCGCGGTAAACGGCTGGGCTGGCATCTACGTACTGCTCTACTCCCAGACCATCGGCGATTTGCTGTGGGGCCTAGCGGGGATCTACGGCGCCGCTACTCTGTCGATAGTCGCCGCCGTCTTCTGGATAGGCCTCAAGGGCTCCTTGCCCCCTTCGGGAGGATGAAGTCCTTGGGGGCCGTCTTTATGGGCTCTAGGTAGGGCCTCAGCGCCTTTGGTATCTCCACCGCGCCGTCCTCCCGCTGGTAGTTCTCCAATATAGCCGTGATGGTCCTGGTGGTGGCAAGTCCTGTGCAGTTAAGCGTATGCACGTACTCCCGCCTCATGCCCTTCCTGGTGACTCTAATACCGAGGCGGTAGGACTGCCAGTCCGTCACGTTTGAACAACTGGCCAACTCTCTGTACATCCCCTGGGCGGGGTACCACACCTCTATGTCGTATTTCTTCGCGGCCGGGGCGCCGAGGTCGTGGGCGCAGATATTCACCACTCTGTAGGGCAGGCCGAGCCCCCTTATTAACTCCTCGGTGTTCTTGGTTATCTCCTCGTGCCACTTCCACGAGTCCTCTGGCAGGGAGAATACGAACTGCTCCACTTTGTGGAATATGTGGACTCTAAATATGCCCTTTATGTCCCTACTCCCGGCCCCTGCCTCCTTCCTAAAGCACGGCGACCACCCGACGTAGAGCTGGGGTAGCTCCTCCTCCACGAGGTCGCGTTTGTAGAGGTAGGCAGCAATTCCGTGCTCCGCCGTCGCTATTAGGTAGAGGTCCTCCCCCTCTATCTTGTAGATGGCGTCTTTGAAGGTGTCGAAATCCAGCACCCTTCTGATTAGGTCTAGCTTCAGCATATACGGCGGGATCACCAGCCTAAACCCCTTCTGGGTTAGGTAATCCATGGCGTACATGGCCAGGGCGAAGTCGAGCCACACCAAGTCGTCAAAGAGGTAGTAGAAGCGGCTGCCAGCCACCTCCCCAGCCTTCAACGTGTCGACCATCTTCAAAACGGCCTCGGCCATATCGGCGTGGCCTACTGGGGCTCTTTCCACCACCACGTAGTCGACGCCCTTGTCGAGCGGAGTCGACGCGTCTTTAACCAACTTCACCACCCCCCAGTGCCTCACCGGCACGGAGTCTACGCCCTCGGGGCAGACCGGCACGGACTCGTGTATTAGGTTGGGGAAGCTCCACAGCAACTCCTCCCTCTCCCGCTCGGCCTCTTCAAGCTCCTTTTCCATCTTTTCGAGCTTGGCCGCCAGCTCCCTGGCCTTCTCTACTATTTCCTTCCTCTTCTCAGGTGGGGCCTTGGCGCCTTCCCTCGACAGCTTGTTGTACTCGTGCCGGGCCTCGTCTACCTCTTTCTTCAGCCGCCTCCACCTCTCGTCTAAGTGGAGAAACTTATCCACCAGGGAGGGGTCCATCCTGCGGGCTGTTAAGACTCTACGCACCACGTCGGGGCTCGACCTAAGGGCCTCCAGTACGCTGTAGGACATGGACATGTGGCTACCCTATCTATTAAATTTTTTACCTACCGACTAGAGATCTGAGGAGTATCAAAACCCTGGAGAGCTCCTCGCCGCTTAGGACGCGGAAGACCAGGAGGGGCACCGCGTAGTTGGGGTGCCAGAACTCCACATAGGTGACGTCTGTAAAAGCCACCACGTGTATAAAGTACTCCCTATCCCCCGCCGCGAGTCTATAGATGTAGCGCCGCCCCCTCTCGAAGCGCAGTACGTCTACCAGTTCGTACGGCTCCCTCTCGAATTCTCTAATCAGCAGAACAGCCTCCACGGATGTACGCACGCACTGCTTTATATCTTAAACTCAGATAGTCTCCACCCCGTCCTCGCCGTCGCCCTCCTCAACTATGCTTAGATACACGGCGCGGGCCAGCCTTCTCCCCTCGGGCACCACGCTACCGAGATACACCAACGCGGCGAGTCCCAGCAGGGCCAGGGAGAGGGCCAGCGTGCTGTCGAACCTCAGCTGGCTCAGCACAAAGGGGGTGAGCACAGCCCTCAGGTGGCCTAGCTTGACCATGGCGGCCACCAGCGAGGAGAGCAACGCCAGCGAGAGGCCCACGGTTATTATCCACCTCCCGTCGCTTCTATTCCTCAAGGCGTTTGAAACATTTACAACTATGTAGGGGACCGTCGAGATGAAGGTCATGACGTAGACCCCCACGAGGAGCGGGTAGACGTCCAGCAACCCGCCCCACCAGACGTTGAACAGTGTATACAACACACTAAAAATAACGAAGACGAGGCCTACTCTGACAGAGCGTGTAATTATATCGAGCATGTATGTCTAATGGCGGCGGCTTATAACACCAATATACAAACCCGGGAAAGGCGGCCTACGTTGACGCCGCTATCCACAGTCGCCCGTCTTGCAGTAGGGGTCCTTCCCCTCCTCCAGCGCCTTGAGCTTAGCCGCCTCGGCGGCCTCCTCTATGGAGGCCTCCAGGGCGATGGGCCTCAGCACCACCTTAGTCTCGGCGAGCTTCTTCTTTATCTCCTGCTTCAAGCCGGTGTATATCACCTGGACAGACTTCGACTTGTCTCTGTACACGGTTATGCCCTTGACGCCGAGGGCCCACGCCAGGGCGAAGGCCCAGTAGACGTCCTCCTTGGGGGCGTTGGCAGGCATGTTTATAGTCTTGGAGATGCCTTGGTCGACCCACTGCTGGGCGCTGGCCTGCATGAGGACGTGCCACAGCCACCCGATCTCCATAGCCGTGGCGAGTAGGTGCTTAGCCTCCTCGGGCACGGGGGCGTCCCTCAGCATGCCGGTCTCCTCGACGGCCTTCCTCACCTGGGGCGTCCAGAGGCCCCTGGCCCTCAGCCACTCGATGCCGGGCTCGTAGTACTCCACCAGGGTGCCCACCGTGACGTTTCTGAGGAACGCCAGGGCGAAGACGGGCTCCACGCCGCTTGTGGTGCCCGCCAATATGCTGGTCCTGCCTGTGGGGGCTATGGAGAGCACCACCGAGTTCCTCACGCCGCCCCTCACCCTCTCCCTCAGCCTCTCTAGGTAGGGGGCCAGCCACCGCCTCGTCTTCATGGTTATGTCGCGGAGGCGGTCCCCGGCCTCCCTGAGCTCGGGCGGGTAGACGTGCTTCACCCGCTCCCACCGAGACCAGACGAAGTCTTGGAACTTGAGCACCGGTATCTCCCCCCTGGCGTACGCCGACTTTTCGAAGTATTTGAAGGGCCCCCTCTCCCTGGCCAGCTCCGCGGACTCGTCCAGCGCGTTTACATATATCCAGCCCATGATCCTGTTTATCAGCTCCACCGCCTCCCACGAGGCGTAGGGTATCCCCAGCTTTATGAGGACCTCGGCGAAGCCCATAATGCCCAGCCCGTTCTTCCTAGTGGCGGCGTTCATCTCGTCAATCACCTTTATGCCAGTTCTGCTCCTCTCTATGGCGTCTTCCAGAAACCTGGTGCCCACCCTAGCCGCCTGCGCCAGCCCCTCCCAGTCGATACAGCCCAGCTTCTCTTCAAAAGTCCCCCCGCCGCAACCATCTTTTACAAACTTTACAAGATTTATGTGGGTAAGATTACATACTTCGAACGGATTTTGAATTGTCTCGGCGCAGTTGTGGCTTACAATTCCCTCGGCGATGTAGCGGTGGTGTTGGGGCACTCCGAAGTCGTACACCACCTCCCTCCCTACATACTCCACCTTCTCTACGGTGGCAAACGGCTTCTCCCGCTTACACTTCTTTGTGCTGACCTTTGCCAGCTTGCGCGGCGTCAGCCCTATCTTCTCCACGAACCTACACCTCGACTCGTTTTTGATTACCAACTCGTTGTACTGGCCAGAGCTTCTGTACTCCCTCACATCGCCGCTCTTAGTAACGTAAGTGAACCCGCTCTGCGAGCGCTTGCGTGTGTATATGACCGAATATATTCCGAACAGCAACAATAGTTGTTGCACATCTCTGAGCAACTGCAGAGACTGGGAAGTAAGTCTTATGGCGCTGTCGGCGTCAATTGTGCCATCTGCGTCGAATATGCCTCTGAGAAACGCCTTGATGATCTTCGGCTTGCTTCTAAAGATAATCTCCGGTACTCTCCTCTCACCGCTCTTGGCGTGTATCAACTCAGGGACTAGTGAGGCGAAGGCTCTCGCCAATGTGCCAGTTATTTCTAACTTGATTTCGCTCTTCATTTCACTGAGGCTGTAGCTGAGGTCGGAGCCGTACTCCGCCTTCAACATATCGACTAGGCTAACCGCGTCGTCCAGCTCGTCCTTGCCGAAGTATATAAATATGTGGGCCCTGTTGTGCCTATCTACGGTTATAGAGCCGTCTCCTACCACTCGGCCTAGCATGTAGGCAACGGACAAGGGCATTGTGTCCTCGCCTATGTCCTCGTTCTCAATATCCACAGGAGCTATCACTAACAGATCGCCTGACCTCAATTGATCCACACGCCTCCACTCAAACCCGCTTGGTCTGTCTCTACTTCCCCTCGCCACTAGCAGGCGGTGATCCGGCGTAGCCTTTATCTCGAAGCCCTCCTTAGTCACAACTCTGTAGACATCTTTCGTCCCCACCTTTATTACGCCAGACTTAACAACATCATACCTCACTTGAGTTCTCCCATCCGCGGTGACCACCACATGAGGAACCACGACCTCCGCGGCGAACCCTCTGGGATCTCCGTCCTCCTCAACCCCCTCGGTAATCAACGCGAGCTCTCCCTTCTCCTTAGCCCTTCTGTACACCTCCGATATATTGAGGTAACCCTCCTTAGTTAACACTTTCGTATCGCCCGTGACACATGGGTTAACAGATCTCCAGATGTATGTAAAGCGGTAGCTTGACACTTCTATCTCCTCGCCGAGTAGCGGGTTGGAGGCGTTGAGATTTGACTTGAATATGAGCCCGGGGTCGCCGGAGTCCCACGCGCCTTCTGCTATCTCGCGGAAAAGCTGCCTCGCGTCCACCTCGCCCCATGCGGCTTCTCTGGGCGCCTCCGCCTCTCTGTGTATGTCTACATACTCCACCGCCTTCCTCCCCGTCTTGTCGTGGTAGACCCGTGGGTTTATCAGCGGGTACCTCGGGTCTTTGTCTATGCCTAGGGCCTTCTCCATGAAGCTGTCGTCTACGAAGACTGATATGTTGAAGTTCTGGAGGTGGGCGTCTTTCAACTCACCTGTCTTAGCCTTGATGAATTTGCGGACGTCTGGGTGCCAGACGTGGAGGGTGCCCATCTGCGCTCCGCGGCGCTTGCCCCCCTGCTTGATCACGTCCACGTTTGCGTCGAAGAGCTTCATGAAGCTGATGGGGCCCGACGCGACGCCTACGCTACCCCTGACCACGTCTCCCTCGGGGCGGAGTAGGGAGAAGTCGTAGCCGATGCCGCCGCCCAGTTGCTGTATTATGCCGGAGTAGGCCAGGGCGTCG
>NZ_JBMFKV010000044.1:0-13316 GCF_049971835.1 Pyrobaculum sp. | reverse complement strand
CCCGCGGTGGTGGCGCTGGACTGGGGCGCCGGCAGGCCGCTGGCCAGGATGAGGGGAAGCGAGGCCAACGACCCCATAATAGTTAAGGAGGGAAGACTCGCGCTAGAGAGTAATAAAGTAGGTGGCGTTCTCGGCGGCGTAACAGTCGGCGAGCCTATATACTTTAGAGTTTGGTTTAAGCCAACTCCGTCAGTGCGAAAACCTCAGAGGACTGTGGACTTGGCCAAGATGGAGCCGACGATTTTAGAATTTAAGGGGAGATACGACGTCTCGGTGGTGCCAAAGGCCTTAGTAGCTCTTGAAGCAATGACCGCTATTACGCTGGCCGACCACGCGCTTAGGGCAGGCCTCGTGAGGAGAGACAAGCCGCTTAGAGATCCCATTGCGCGGTAAAACCCAAGTACTCTAGAGTTGGGAGCAACTAGGGACGTTGGCTTGAGATCCGCCCCTTATGTTCTTCTGTTTCTTAATCTCTTTATTTCATCTAATGACTCTACTATATCAAAAGATCTCTTACTAACAATATTAACTAATTGATCCCTATTTTCCAACATTACTCTATCTGATGTTATAAAATATCTACACTCGCTGTCCGACATGGCAGACGCAAGTATGAAAACATCACTTGGCCCCATCCATTGAAGCCATCCCCTCAGGCTATCTACATACTGACAGAAATCGTCAAAATTCTCCCTCTTTATAATATATAGCTCTATATCGCCGCTTTCTATATAGGAAATCACATCATCTAGCACTACTCGCTTCTCCCTTCTTCTTGATGCTACGGCGCTAAGCTCCGCCAAGACGTAAGGAGAAATACGTATTTTAAACCTCCCACTTTTCACCAAATGGCTCGAAACCAATCTATTGAGTATATCTCCTTCAACTATCGTGCTTGTATCCAGGTGTATGTACTGAAGCGCCACACTACCCTAGCCCCAGATCTTTGAGAACTTGAAGCGCGGCGACTATATCCTCATCGTCAACCCAGGGTTTTATCCTGCGGGTAAGGCCCTTCGCCTCTTCGAGATTTCCCTTAACGGCGGCTAGCTCAGCCAACGTGGCGGCCACCTCCAGCGTGCGGAGATCGATCTCGCCGAGGTATTCAAGCAATCCGTCGAGCTTCTGGCATTCGGCACACTCCTCTGCGACGCGGCTGATGTACTCGTCGCCCTTCCTGGCGAGCCACATGTAGTCGTCTGCCAGCTGCGTGGAGTAGGGCCCGTGGAGGTACAAGTCAAAGACGTAGCCCCTCATAAGCCCAAGCCTCTGGAGGAAATAGACGGCCTTCTGCACTAAAACCCTGGTTTCAAACCCCCTATCGCCCGGATCCAATAGGTCCTGCGCCCTAATTCCCAATCGGTAGATGACGTAGGCCACGTTTTTTACCTCATCCACGGTGGTATAAGAGATAACAGGTATATATTCCTTATAGAGTCGACTGAAAACCTCGCCATTCAAGGCGGGGTAAAGCTTTTAGCTGGCTTCAATTTGGACAGCTGGTTAGGCGTTCTGTGGCCGTTCCGCTTCTGCTGGACGGCAACCAGCTTATGGACTACCTGGAGCTAGAAGGAGCATACAGAAAGGTTAAGCAACTTGTGGTGGACTACCTGGTGCGGAGCTACGGCGGGAAGAGGGCCAGCTACTTCAAGGTGTGGCACGAGGTGAAGGACCTCGTGAGGCAGACTGGCCTCCCCTTCGCCTACCAGCAACAGGCGGTTAAAGACGCCGTAGAGACCTACAACTCGTGGGCTGAAACAGAGGGAAAGCCCCCCGTGGTTAAGCGCGTAGCGCCGTACTCAGACGAGAGGACGTGGCACTTCGGCTCTCCCACAGCGGTATCGATAAGGCTCATGTCCGGCAGACACATCGTGGAGCTCTGGCCGCACAAGAGGTTTTGGAGGTTTGAGTGGATGGTGATGACAAGAAGGGCCCAGAGATCGTCCACCATTAGGCTCAAGCGAGTGAAGAACAAGGTGTACGCCATATTCACCTACGAAGTGGAGCCAGAGAGGCCTAAAGAGCCAGCCGCCGTTATCGCCTTTGACGTCAATGAGAACACTGTGGTCGCGGCTAGAGTCGATTTGAAGGCTTCGGCCGATGTGGTGGCTAGGTGGAACGGAGAGTGGATGTCTCCGCCCATCTCGATTATGGTGTTTAGGACCGACTTCGGCAGGCTGGCCAGGCGCTACGGCGCGATCAGAAGGAGGTGGGCGGAGGAGCTCTCCGTGGAGATAATCGGAAAGAGGCTTTCCGGCACCCACACGAGGGAGTACAGAAAGCGCGTCAAGAAGCTGAAAGAAAGGGACAGGAAGCGGGATAGGGTGAACAAGGTCGCCCACGAGCTGACTAAGGAGCCGGCGTTTCTAGTGACTGAGAATATTGGTAAAAAGCCGCAGGAAGGGATGATTGAGGACAAGGGGAGCCCCCAGTTAAGGCACAGGATAAAGCAGACGCCTATCAAAACTGTGGTGGAGAAGACGAGGGATAAAGCCGCGGAGCGCGGCTTGAGGTTTGTGGTGGTGTCTTCGTACAGGAACTCCAAAACATGTCCCATACACGGCGCTGAGATGTCCTTTCCCCTCGGCCCCAAGATAGGCCTCTGCCCGCACAACCACTGGGTGCACAGGGATGTGGCCTCGGTGTTGAACATGCTGATGAGGACTGTGGAGAAGCTGGAGCCTGTGTGCGCAGAGGCAGTCAAGAGGGCGCTGTCAGCTGTAGACGAAAAGACGCTGGAGGAGTGGTCTCAGTATGTACTGGAGGCTGAGAGAGCTGTCAGAGCCCAACGGCCCGACGTGCTGGCCCGGGCCAGCCCCATGACCCCCACTCAGACGGGCGGGGGAAGAGGGCACCTGTGAGCCGCCCCCAGCCGGGTGGCGGGGAGGAGGCCAGACGCCCAGTAAGAGGCGTCTCTCAGCACTGAGGAATCCGCAGAACCGCCGAGAGACATGGATAGTATCTTCACGCTGGTCTTGACAGACTCGGCTGTGTCAGGTCATTAACTCGTTTATGATTGCAGATACGCGTTTTTGGACCTTCTTGGAGACGCCGATGTTTCTGGCGGTGTCGAGGACCTCCGCCCCTATCCTCAGCTGTAGATCCAGCTCGTTGAAGTACTGCGGGGCCTGTCTAATGGTGAGTCTGCCCTCCCACTGGATTAGGTGGAGGGCTTGGAGGATCTCTACAAAGTTTATCCTGCCTATGGGGTTGAAGGGCGGGAGGCGGGGCCCCCTCTCCCCCCTCCTGTTGGAGAGGTAGATCTCTCTTATGTAGCCGCTGAGGGCGATTAGGGAGGTGTATATCTCCTTGACGCCGCGGGCCTTCACGGGGTCGTACACTATCCTAGCGGCGGTGGTCCTCACCTGGCGGGCAACCGTCTCGACGTCTCTAATCCTCGTCATCGGCGGCGTTCCATATATCCAGTTGATCTCCACGCCGTACCCCACGGCCCTGTCGTAGAATCTGGCGATGTCTTCGAGGGAGGGGGGCGGCGGGATAACCAGCCTCTTGACCTCCAGCGCGTCTGCGAGCATTACGTACCAGTCTAGCTCCTCTATGGACACCGGCGGCAGAACCAGCGCCTCTGGCTGCGCCTCCTCCAGCTCCACCGCAACGGTTATAGGGGAGCGGGAGGTGTCCAGCGGCCCTGTGTCTAGGACGAGGGGGGCGCCCCGCTCGCCTACCAGCCTCAAGAACTCCCTCCACCTCCCCCGCCGCTTTAGATACACCTGGAACCTCATACCAACCCAGCCGCCGCCTCAGCCGCCGCAACCGCTCTGCAGACCACCTGAGCCGCGTCTAGACTCTCCTCCCCGAGGCTGTATCTAGCCGCGGCCCTCTCCAACAGCCATCTGTTTTCAAAATCGCCGTGTGGGAAGCCGCCGACCACCACGACAGAGTTTAGCACATCGGCGCCTATTTCGTAGAGGGGCTTCCTCGAGCCGGATTCGTGAAACACAACCCACCTACCCCCCAACTCGCCTAGGAGGTCCCCCAGCCCCTCTCTGCGGAGCTCCATAAGCGGCTCGCCCCGCGGGGGCACCCTCCCGAGGGCGTATAGCTGCTCCACGAGCGAGACGAAGTTGTTGTAGTTCTTGGGGATGCGGGCTCTGGGGTCCACAGCTATTACGTAGCCGTCGTGTGTGTGTATATACGCCCTCCCCATGCCCCTCCTCGTGTGGAGGCTGTACTGGAACATCAGCAGAACTTGGTGGACTATGTCGGGCCTCCCCCTCCTCTCGGCGTCGACTAGCCCCGACATGGCGGGGTGGTGCCTCGTCCTGTCTAGCAACATCTCGCCGGGCCTCTTCCCCCTCCGCCTGGCGTCTGCCAGCACCGCCGGGTGCCGCCAGATCTCCCTCGGCACGAGCTCAAGGGCAGACTCGGCCAAGACCAGGATCACGAAAAGAAGCTCTTCTCCAGCTCCTCTAGGTCGGACAGTATCGCATTTACCGCCCTCTGCACAGCGTCTAGCGGGTTGCCCCTCCTCATCTTTATTTTGAAGTATACGTTTTCCTGCAGGGGGTGGTCTACGTCGAACTGCACGTACTCCACGTCGGGGTCGTTTGAGAGGTACTCCACGAGGGGGGAGAATAGGGTGTACGTGTCCCCCCTGGCCTTGATCTCTAGGTAGCGGTCATCTAGCTTCAGGATTTCGATCTGCAACACGCCTCAAACCACCTAGACTTATTTAAATTTTGATAGAAGCATACGCCTAGCCTCCTCCAGTCTGTACCTCAAGCTGATGACCCCGCCTCTGTTCAAAAGCCCCCCGCTTATCAGCTCCTCCACGGCCTTCTCCACCGGTAGACCTTTCGCGAAGGCGTAGACCACGGCCACCTTCTTGGCCTGGGGGGTGAGCGGTAGCTTCTCGGCCTCTTCATACAGCTTGGATAGCTTTTCAGCTGTGGAGAGCACCTCCTCGTAGCTGGCGGTTGTTATTAGGACGTCTCCCCGGACTGTGGAGGGGCGCCCCGTCGCAGATAGGGCGTCTGCAACTGCGTCGGGGGGCACAGGCCTCGCCAACTCCGCGTCTCTGAACAACACGAGAAGGGGGATTTGGAGGGGGCGCCGGGCGCCCTTGGCGAGGCCCGCCAAGCTCTTCACCACGGCGGCGGCGTCTTTAAGCTCCCTGGCGTCGCCCTCCAGCTGGATGTAGACGTGTGTAAGGCGCGTGTTCACTAGGTAAGGCGTCTTCACGTGCCTCTCCAGTAGTGTGAGGAAGTGCTCCACCTCCTCTCTTGTTCGGAATTTGAAAGACAGAGTTAGGTACACCGACGCCCCACGGGGCTGGGGTTAAAAATTTAAAGAAGCTGATGAAGACAAGCCGTGAGGAAGATAATAGTGACGCCGGGCGAGCTGGTGGCATACGCCGAGGAGTTCGAGACGAAGGGCGCGGTGTACGCCGTCGACTACCGGTACATAGCCGCGGCGCTGGGGGTCGCGGCGTACGACGAGAAGACCCACACGGCCGTTGTAAAGCCGGTGAGGCCGCCCGCGATTCCGCAGACGGGCTCCGTAGTCTACTGCCAGGTCACCGGCGAGGGGAGGAGGGCCTACCAGTTGAGATGCTTCGCAGTTGAGGAGGGCAGGGGGCCCTCTGAGCTGAAATATATAGTATCCGGCGTCTTGCCGCACTTCTTCTCAGACGGCGAGGTGGGCATAGGAGACTACATAAGAGGGAGGGTTGTGTCGACCTACGGGCCTCCCATCGTCGTCTCTATAAGAGGCCCCACCTACGGCGTGGTGCTGTCCCGCTGCCCCAAGTGCGGATCTGTGCTGAGGAGGAGGGGCTCCGCGCTGTACTGCCCCAACTGCGGGGTGGAGGTTAAGAGGAAGATAGCAATAGGGCACTATTCCACGTAACTTTTATAAAAACACTAAACTATCGGGTTAGTGGAGTCTATTTTAAAAGAGCTCAAGCAGTACTGGGGCCAGTTTACCTCCACAGACATTGCAAAGGCCTTCAACGCCGAGCTGGAGAAGTTCGAAAAGTGGCTAAGAGAGGTGGGCGTGAAGCTCTTCTCGATAAGGGCGAGAGAGGCGGCTGAGAGGGGCAACCCAGTCGCCAGAGACTACCCCGAGCACTACGTCAAGGGGCTCGTGAGGAGGGGGCAGGCCAAGATTTTGGTAAATATGTTCGCCGCCTACCTAGTCCACAACGGGTTAACGACACAGTACTGGCTAATACGCAATAAATATGTAGCAGGCGGCGAGTCTATAGCCACGTGGCTCAGACTCCTCAGAAAAATATAATAGAGGGCAGGAGGGAGATAGATGTGATGCAGGTCTTTAGTTCGGATTGGTGAAGAGGAACCCACGAACTGATTAAAGGTTACAACACGCCGAGTCTGCTGAGGAGATCCATTGCGTTGTGCTCTTTGGTTAGCTTTACGTAGGCCTTCTTCTCGCCCTGGGGCGTTATCACAGTGTTGACCTTCTCTACGTCGACGCCGTAGAGCCTCTTCACCTCATCTGCTATCTGCTTCTTGGTGGCGTCCCTCTCAACGACTAGGGTAATTTTGTTCTCCTTCTCGGCGAGGCGCAGCGCCTTCTCTGTCACGACCAGCCTCCTAATCATAAGAACAACCCGCCGAGTTTTTCTACAGCCGGGACAGTCCAGAGGGTCAGCCTCCCCGGGACGCCTCCGGGCGCGAGGACCAGCATGTTTAGGTTATTTACAGCGACGGCGTCTACGCCTGGGAAATTCCTCACCGCAGCCGCCAGAGGCGCCTTCGCGTCTGAGACCACTACCAACACGCTCTTGGGCTCCTTGTACCGCCTCCCCCTCATCTTGCCCTTGCCAGATCTAATCTTTACCCCCTCCGCGGCCCTTTCGACGTCTAGCCACAGCCCCAGCGCCTGTAACAACTTCCTCGCCTCCCTCGCCCTGCCTATCTTCTCCACGTCTCCCGTAACCACGACCGGAAGCGCAGGCACCTTGTCAACTACGTGGCCCCTCGCCGCCACCCACGACCTGTATCCCGTGGCCGCGATGGCCGACCTAATAGCCAAGTTCTTCTCCTTCTTGTTAATCTCCTCGTGGAGCTTCTTCTCCACCCTAGGCGGGTGGGCCCTCCTGCCGCCTCTGGTGTTGGGGGCAAAACAGCCCCTGGGCCAGAGAGAGCCCTTGTACCGCGGAATTCTGGCAATCCCAAGCCCCACGCCGAACGACTCACAGCTGTGCTCCTTGCCGGCGCCTTCGTACACGCCCTTTGGCTGGAACCGCGCGCTCAGAGCGCTTAGATACGCCCTCCTGATTAAATCCGGCCGAACCGGCTCTAGGAAGTGTATGGGGGCGTCTATATCCGCCACGTAGGCCCCGTCCGGGCCGTATACCTTCAGCTTGCGCACGGGCCCCTCCGGCAATGGCTGTAGATAGGGGCTGAGATCCAGCAACTTAAACTTAAGCAACACCTCGTTCATCACTGCGCCTGTTGCGCCCCGTTTATAAACTTTGTGAACTTACCCAAACCACCTGCGGCTCCGCGGCGGGCGGCGCTTTGCGAGGCGGCCTCACGGGGTATCTAAGCACCACCAGCCTCTTCCTCGCCCCGGGGACACTGCCCTGCACGAGGATGTACGGCCCCTTCACCACTCCGTAGTGGAGGAAGCCGGACTTCGGCGTAATCTCGGCACCGTTCTCGCCGATTTTCAACAGCCTCTTGTTATACTCAGTCCTCTGGTGGAACCCCATCTGGCCGGGCCTCGGCTGTGTAAACATCAAAGCCGGAGCCTGTGGGCCTATGGTGCCGGTCCTCCTGTGGCCCTTCCTGTGCTTGTGCCAGCGGGGCAGGATGGTGACGCCGAACCTCTTAACGACGCCCTGGTAGCCCTTCCCCTTGGTAACTGCAATCACGTCGACAAGCTGACCCGCCGTAAACACGTCCATGGGCGACACGGTCTTGCCGAGTAGAGAGAGGGCGTACTTTATCCTCTCGTCTACGCTCGGCACTCCCCCAACCGGTATCTCCAACAGCTCGGGGGTCTTCTTGCCGATGCCGGAGAGGTGGGGCTGCGTCGCGACTAGAGCCCTCACGTCCACCGCCACGTCTCTAAACTCCTCCAGCTTCTTCATCTGCTTCTCCACATCCACCTTCTCCGGCAGTGTCAAAACCCTCTGGAGGTACTTCGGCAACTCGGCCGACCAGGCCTCGGCCACGGCGCGCCGGTAGCCGTTAGCCGGGTCGAGGGTGTAGAGCCTCACCCCCCAGACGTACAGCGGCGGGGCGTCCAGCACAGTAACCGCCCTCACCACCTCCTTGCCGTAGAGCGGGCTGGTGGGCCTGTCGTCCACCACCACTGCGTGAAGCATCCCGGCTTTATACGCCGCGAACCCCAGCAGCGTGGGCTTGCCCAGATTTACATCTGGCCAGGTGCGCACCCTGGGTACGATGTCCGCGGCGCGCTTCCTCGGGTACACCCCCATCGAGCCGCGGCGCGGCCTATTAATCTTAAGACCCATAGCGCCCCGCAACGGCCTAGTTTATAAACTTTCAAACTCCGCCAATCTATAAATACGCAATTCGGTGGCGATACATACGCCAGTTAAAGAAGCGGAGATGTGCGGTGTGTGGGGAGGAGGTGGTGGAGGGGCAGGTCTTCACTTTCTACGCCAAGGGCCCCGTCCACTGGGAGTGTCTAGAAAAAGAGCTGTCCAGCAGGCTGTACAAAGACGTCGACGCCGCGGCGTTGCTTAGACTAGACCACTACCTACACGAAGGCATAGTCCTCGCCAAACAGCTAGAATACCTCGCCCAAAACGAAAAAACCAAAGAACGCATAAGAGAAATACGCAAACAGCTAGAGGCGCTAGCCGCCAAGCTGACAAATGAAATCACCACTAGCCAACCCTAGCCCCGTCTTTTTAATGTATCAGCGTCCTCTACAGTCTTTTTAACAAACCCCTCCATCACGTCGGCGAGACTTCGCTACCTGGATTAAGGCCGCTGAGCCGAAGAGCGTGTAGGTTAAGGGCAATCTAGACGTGTAACCCAGCCCCGGGGGCCGCCTAACACCTCCGCGTCGCGGAGAGCCTCTCTAAGCCTATCCCGTTTATACCGCTCAGTATCTATCCGCCACTTCACAGGCGCCACGGTTTTACCAGTCTATTAGACCTTTAATGGCCCGGCGCCCGGCACGGAGGGGTGATTTAAATAGCGCCAATATTCACCACCGGTGTCTCTGCAGGTGGGAAAGAAAAGCGTAAAGCTGGCGCTGGGTAGGCAGATACTTACATTCGATCTACCCCCCGGCGAGCCGCGGCCCCACGCAACCTTCAACGGCAGGTTGCTTAGGGCTTCGTGTTGCGGCGTGGAGACGGAGCTAGTCGTCGAGCAGACACGCGGCGGCGTGGCTATACGGAAGAGGCTGGGAGCCAGGGAGCACGTCTTCGGCCTCGGCACCAGGGCTTATCCGCCTGATAGGAGGAGGGGCCGTTTTGTGCTTTTCAACAACGACCTCTACGGCTACCAGCTGGGGATGGACCCCCTCTACGCCTCAATCCCCCTCCTCGTCTTTGTGGAGGGGGGCAGGGCCTTCGGCGTTGCGGTTAACAGCCCGGCCTACGGCGTCGCCGACGTGGGAGCTACTAGATACGGCGAGGTGGTGGTGGAGGTGGAGGACGCGCCGGAGGTGTACCTCTTCTTCGGGCCAGCCCCCCTTGAGGTGTACGAGACCTACAGCGAGGCGACCGGCAGGCCCTTCCTGCCGCCGAGGTGGGCCATGGGGCTTCACATATCGAGATACTCCTACGAGCCCCAGACGGCCGCCGCCGAGGTGGTGAGGGAGGTGCTAGAGGCGGCGCCTGTAGAGGCGGTGTATCTAGACATCGACTACATGGACCGCTACAAGCAGTTCACCTGGGACCTCAAGAAGTTCCCGGACCCCCGCGGCTTTGTGGAGGAAATGCACGAGCTGGGGGTGAGGGTGGTCGCGATTATAGATCCGTACATCAAGGCGGAGCCCGGCTACAAGCCTTTCGAAAAACTGCTAGACTGCCTACTCGTCACGGAGAACGACGAGATCTTCCTCGCGAGGGGGTGGCCAGGCCTCTCGGCGTTGCCCGACTTCCTAAACCCCCGGTGTAGGGAGGCTTGGGCGGCGCTGGTGGAGGAGTTCGTCGCCAGCTACGGGATAGACGGCGTGTGGCTAGACATGAACGAGCCCACGGTTTTCAACTGCGACGCGCTGGCCACCAGATCCAGGATCTACGCCCTGGCGGGGGCCACGCCGCACCCCCTCACGAGGGAAGAGCTTTACTGCAAGGCGCCCCGCGGCGCCTACCACGTCCTCAACGGAGAGAAGATCCCCCACGAAAAAGTGCGGGGCCTGTACCCCTACTTCGAGGCCGAGGCCACCTACGAGGCGTTGCGGAGGGCTGGGAGGGAGCCCTTCATACTCTCCAGATCGGGCTACCTGGGCATCCAGAAATACGCCGCTTTGTGGACCGGCGACGTGCCCAGCACCTGGGAGGGGCTTAGGCTGACCGTGATGGCGGTGCTCGGCCTCTCGGCCTCCGGAGTCCCCTTCGTGGGGGCCGACGTGGGGGGCTTCGCCGGCGTCGGCGACTACGAGCTGGTGGCTAGGTGGTACCAGGCGGCGGCTCTGTTCCCCCTGTTCCGCGTCCATAGGGACAAGGCCACGCCAGACGCCGAGCTCACCAGGCTACCCGCCAAGTACAGGCAGATGGCTCTGGAGGCGGTGAGGCTGAGGCTGAGGCTCATGCCGTACCTCCGCCACCTCGCATGGACCGCCCACCTACACGGCCACCCCATAGTGAGGCCCCTCGGCTTGGAGTTCCCCGACGACGAAGACGCGTTTAAGATACACGACGAGTACATGGTGGGGCCCCACCTCCTCTACGCCCCCATACTAGACAAGGGGGCGAGGGGGAGGGATGTCTACCTCCCCAGAGGGGCCTGGCTGGAGCTGGAGACCGGGAGAGTCCACCTAGGCCCCAGCTGGATCGCCTCAGAGTCCCAGATGCCTCTCTACATAAGGGCAGGCTCCGCAGTGCCCACCCAGGAGGGCTTGTTGATATATGGAGAGGGGGAGTGGACCATATACACAGACGAAGGCCCCGTGCGCGTAGAGCGCCAGGGCGGCTCGGTGAAAGCTGGATGCAGGTGGCGCGGCATATACATACTGGGGGAGGCGCTGGACGAGGTTGAGGTAGACGGCGTGAGGGCGCGGGGGGCCGCCGCGAGGATCGGCACCTACGTGGAGCAGGGCGACTGCGGTATGTCCACTACATAGACCCTGCCGTATTTAGACAGAGCCTCGGCGAGGCCCTCCGGGTCGTCTGTGATAAAGACGTGGGAGGGCCCGGTGCCCGACACCCCGCCCACGGCCCCCCTCCTCAGCGCCTCTAGCCACGGCTCCGGCGGGTAGCCCAGGGCGTAGCCGTACGCCGCGGCGTTTATCATCATCGCCTCTCTCCACATGCCCAGCCCCGCGTAGGCCACCGCGGTCCTAACCAGAGGCGCCACGGCCCTCATCTCCTCGAGCCTATGCCTCCTCTTCTCGTAAGGCGGTATCAACACCACAGCCCTCCCAGACACCTCCAGCTCTCTAATCACCACGAGCTTGTGGTTGTCGGTGAGGTAGCTCCTCCCCACGGCGCTCGCCACAGCGTCGTCAAAAGCCCCCGTGACGCTTATCCCAGCCCACTTGCTCAACTCGGCGTTCAGCCTAGCCACGTCGAAGAGATCCACCTCGGCCCCGGCCAGCGACGCAACCGCCCTGATAATTGCGTTGACCGTGGCGCTACTAGACTTAAGCCCACCCGCAGTGGGCAAGTCGCCGGTGATCCTGACGGCGAGGGGCCCAGTCCCGAACCTCTCGGCAACCCTCTCCACGATCCTCACCACAGGCCCCACGTCCACGTCGGCGTAGGTAGAGACCGAGGTCCGGTCGGAGCGGCACACCTCAGCCACCACCCTCAGCGATATGGGGAAAGCCGCCCCGTGCCCGGTGGCTATGGCGTTGATCACAGTCCCCCCGCCGTATGCACACGCCACGGCGCACTGCACAAGAGTCGGTACGCACCTCTATAAATCTATCTACACACCTCGTTCAACACAGAGAAGGCCTCCGACAGGGCCCCCTCCCCCTCCACTAGGGCAATCCTCACGTAGCCGCCCCTCCCGTAGAGCTCCCCAGGGAGGACAGAGACGCCTCTGCCCAGCGCCTTCTCGAAACAGCCCTCCCCCGCCTCGGCAAATATGTAAAACGCCCCCCCTGGCTTCACAAACCGGAGCCTCAGCAACCTCGCCGCGAGCTCCGCCCTGCCGCGGTATATCTCGGAGACCTCCCGCCTCCTCCTCGGCAGTATGTCTATCACAGACGCCACAGCCCTCTGGGCGTGGGTCGGGGGGACGTTGATAGTCGCCTTGTTGAAGCGGGCCACCTCCCTAGCCACCTCCCTAGGCGCAACCACCGCCCCCAGCCTAAGACCAGGCACCGAGAAGACCTTAGAAAAGCTGTACACAACAGCCACGTTGGGCGACATGTCGAGGGGGGAGGTGAACTCCGTAAACACAATGTCGCGGTAAATCTCGTCGCTAATCACAAACTCGGCCACGTCCACAAGCTCCCTCACCCTCTCCCTCGGCAACACAACCCCCGTGGGGTTATTAGGGTAGTTCACCACGTACACCCCCCTCTCCGCGAATCTAGGCAACCACCCACCGCCGGACTCCACAAGCCCCAGCCCCAGCCCGAAGACATCCGCAATTTCGAAATAGCCCGGGTAGTAAGGCGACGGCGTCAGGAGCCGCCTCCTGCGGAAAGCCCACATAAGCGCGGCGAGGCCGTGCCTCCCGCCAGCAACCGCCACCACCTCCCCAGGATCCACCCCAAAAACAGAAGCCACAGCCTCTCTAAACTCCGGCAACCCCTCCGGAGGGCCGTAGCGCATATCCCCAACACGCGACAAAGCCTCCAAAAGCTCCCCCGGCGGAGGCACGTCGGGATCCCCAATATCAAGCCTATGACGCGGCCCCGCCTCCCCAATACGCCTAAGAACAGAGGCAAAATCCACAGAAGAGATAAGAAGGGTAATTATACATAGCCACACCCAAAAACACGCCACCGAAAAAGCACGCGGCAAACAGCCAACCACGCCGCAACCACCCGCGGCAATGACACCAGCCCAACGGCAGACACCCGCCACAACAACACCACCAAGCTTTTAAGCCCAAGCCCCCTCAGTAACATGTCCATCGACCTCAAGACGCTTGAGGAGGTGGTGGAGAGGGCTGTCAAGAGGGCGCTGGAGGAGGCCCGTAGCGAGGAGATGAAGGCAGTGGCCG
>NZ_JBMFKV010000043.1:0-13964 GCF_049971835.1 Pyrobaculum sp. | reverse complement strand
TGAAAAACTAGACCTCCTAAAGCCCCTAGCCCCCCTCTCCACCACGGTGGTATACGTAGCCGTCAAAGCTTGACGAGGAGAGTCTCGAAGTCCTCCGGCACGTATACGTGGGGCGGGGGGGCCACCCGGGAGGCCAGCTCCCTGTGCCGCCTCTTGTCGGGGTACCTCGCGCTGATGTGGGTTAGGACCAGCACCGAGGCCCCCAGCGCCTTCGCCGCCTCCACCGCGTCTCTCACCGTGGAGTGGCCCTCGTCGTGGGCCTTGGCCGGGTCCACGTCGTCTGCAAACGTGGCCTCGTGGATCAAGACGTCTACGTTGCCAACCGCCTCCCACATCTTGGGGCACGGCGCCGTGTCGCCCGTGTAGAGGAGGCGCCTAAACCTCTTGTGGGCCGGGTCGGCCACCTCCTCGGGCGTCACCACCCTCCCCCCCACCTCAACCGGCCTCCCCCTTATCAACTCCGTCAAGGCCCACTTGGGAAGACCCTCCACTTTGGATAGGTCCAGCTTATACCCCACATCCCACTCGAAAAGCCACCCGCAGGCGTCGACGGTGTGGCACACCTCGACGCACGTGGCCTTGAAGCGCTCCTCCACGTGGCTGTCGCCGACCTCCACCCCCAGCCTCTCCAACACCCCGTGTGCCGTCCTCGGCGCCAGCACCTTGAGCCTCCCCCCGAGAAATCTGCTGGTTATGACCAGCCCCGGGAGGCCCAGCGTGTGGTCCTCGTGCATGTGGGTGACGGCGACCATGGTGAGGGAGGGGGGAGACACGCCGATCTGCAACAGGCGGTACTGGGCACCCTCCCCCGCGTCTAGGAGCACTCTGTGGCCCAGCCAGTCCTCCATGTATATGGCGGGGAGCATACGATCGGCTTTGGGGACGGCGCCGCCGGTCCCCAGAAACACTAGTTTAAGCAGAGGCACGGGGGAGGGGGCGAGGGGGGTAAAATCCTTAATGTCCCGCCGACGTTCTGAACAGCTCCACAATCTCCTCGAGAGACAGCTGGTACACCCGCTTAGTGGAGGGGGACAGCCCAAGCCTCCGCAGGGTCTTCCTCCTAGCCGAGAAGAGCCACGCGGTGAAGCGCTGGAAGCCCTCGAAATCCTCTACACACGGCGCCCTCGGCGTTAGTCTAACCACGGCGGAGTACACCTTCGGAGGCGGGGCGAAGACCTGGGGAGGCAACACCCGCAGAACCTCGACGTCGTAGTGGCAACGTACGGCTACGGTCAGCCTCCCGTAGTCCCCGCTCCCCGGCGCCGCCGCCAGCCGGTGGGCCACCTCCCTCTGCACCGTCACGACGGCCGGCAACCTGCGGCTCGCCAGCCTCAGCAGAAGCGGCGAGGTCACCGCGTAGGGGATGTTCGACACGAAGAAATCCGCATGCGGCCACTCCACCTCAAGCGCGTCCCCCTGAATCACCACCACGTTCGGGGGCGCCACCCGCCTCAGCCACTCAGCCAGCTCCCGGTCGAGCTCAATGGCGTACACCCTCCTCGACTTCGCGGCGAGGGGGAAGGTCAGGGCCCCCCTGCCCGGCCCCACCTCAATGACGTCCAGCCCCGGGGGCACCAGAGAGACGATGTACTCAGCCGCCGAGGGGTCCACGAGAAAGTGTTGCGAGAGGCGCCTCCTCCCCACGCCCTCTATAACCCACCTATATATAGCCACACACCCCGCATCCCTTGCCGCCTCCCGCAGAGAGCTGGCCGCCACACCAATAAGCATAAAAAAGCTCGTCAATCTACACAGCACGTGGATTACAGAGCTATCGGCCTCAAGACGGGTCTCGAAATCCATATCCAGCTACAGACAAAGCGCAAGCTCTTCTGCCACTGTGCTCCGGTGCTGAGGGATGACGAGCCTCATTTTAGGCTGGAGAGGAGGCTTCACATATCTGTGAGCGAGCTGGGGGCGGTGGACCCGGCTGTGCTTTGGGAGGTGCGCAAGAGGAGGAGGTACATCTACGAGGGGTACAGGGACACCACCTGTCTGGTGGAGCTGGACGAGGAGCCGCCTCACTCCCCAGATGAGGAGGCCCTGGCGACGGCGGTGGCCGTGGCGAAGATTTTCAACGCCAAACTGTTCGACGAGATCCACGTCATGCGTAAAACCGTAGTTGACGGCTCCAACGTCTCGGGGTTCCAGCGGACCATGTTGGTGGCCTATGGGGGGAGGGCCAAGATCCTGGGCTACGACATTGGTGTTGAGACGATTGCGCTGGAGGAGGACGCGGCTAGGAAGATGTCTGAGGAAGGGAAGACCGTCGTTTACAGGCTGGATAGGCTCGGGATCCCGCTTATTGAAATCGCGACGGAGCCTATGGCCTACACGCCGCAGCAGGTGGAGGAGGTGGCGTGGATAATTGGCTACAGCGTCAAGATCACGGGGAGGGCGAGGAGGGGGGTGGGCACAGTGAGGCAGGACGTGAACGTGTCTATCGCCGGCGGCGCCAAGACGGAGATCAAGGGGGTGCCGGACCTGGCCCTTATACCCAAGGTTATCGACTACGAGGCCCAGCGGCAGCTAAATCTTTTGAAAATCGCCGAGGAGCTGAGGAGAAGGGGAGTGGATAAGGTGGAGCTCTCGGTTGCCGACGTGACTGAGGCGTTTGCCGGCACGAAGTCTAAGCTGGTGAAGAGGGTGCTGGACGCCGGCGGGAGAGTTGTGGCTGTGAAGGCGCCTGGGTTCCAGAAGTTGCTGGGCTTCGAGGTCCAGCCGGGCCGGCGCTTCGGCACGGAGCTCGCGGACTACGTGAGGGCGTGGACTGAGCTCGGCGGCCTTCTGCACAGCGACGAGCTCCCGGGCTACGGCATATCTGCAGAGGAGGTGAGGGAAGTCTCGGCGAGGGCCGGCGTGGAGAGCTTCGTACTGCTGATGGGGGTGGAAGAGGCGGAGCTGATGGAGGCGGCTAGAGTCGTCGTGGAGAGGCTCAACGCGGCGCCGAGGGGGGTTCCGGAGGAGACGAGGGCGGCGAATCCCGACGGCACTACGAGATTTCTCAGGCCGAGGCCCGGCGCGGCTAGGATGTACCCGGAGACGGATCTGCCCCCCGTTAAGATCACTTTCGAGATTTTGAAAAAGGCTGAGGAAATCGCCAGGACGACTCTAGACGCCAAGCTTGGGGAGCTTACGTCTATGGGGCTCAGCAGAGATCTCGCCCTCCAGCTGATAAAGTCGCCTCAGTTGGAGAAGTTTGACGAGTACGTCGGGAGGTACAAGCAGGTGCCGCCGCAACAGATAGCCAACATGCTTGTAAACACCTCCAGGGCCCTGGCGAGGGAGGGGGTGGAGGTTACAGACGCCAAGATCGAGTCCGTGCTGGAGGCCCTGGATAGGAGAGTCATAACGAAGGAGGCTGTGGAGGAGGTTCTCCGGGGGATGAGGCCTGGGGAGTCAGCCGAGGAGGCGGCGAAGAGGCTGGGCCTGGTACGTCTGCCCTACGAAGAGGTTAAGAAAATTGTGGAGGAGGTGGCGCGTCAGGTAAGCAGAGAGAAGGTGGTGGGGGAGGTTATGCGGAGGTACAGAGGGAGGGTGGATGTGGAGGACGTGAAGCGCGCCCTTTCTGAGTTACATTTTTAAGTATCTCTTTTAAAGGCGTCGATGGCGAAAATCTACATAGCAACGGACGTGCTGGGCTTCTTCGCCCTTGACGAAGCCGGCAACGTCGTGGACAAAGAGCTCTACGAGAAGAAACCCGACGTAGTGGCGGCCCGGCTTATGGAGCTGGAGAAGTCAAACTACGTGCCGGAAATTGTCAAACTCATTGAGAGAATAAAGCCGAGGGCGGAAAAGGTGGTGTTGGAGGACCCCGAGCTGGCCCGCAAGCTGGTGGCGGCGGTGAAAGGCGTTGAGATAGTCGGCGAGAGCCCCTCGCACATACTCGTCGAATTTAGGCGGAACTTCCCGAAGTATCTAGGCGCTCTGGGGCTCACGTGGGATGAATACCAGAAGTTCCTTTTCGAGGTCAGCGACTTGGTAACCAGGCTGAAGCTGAGGCAGGCGGTGGAGAGGCGCGACCTCTTTATTGCCCAGGCGATCAGCACGCTGGACGACGTGGATAAAATACTAAACTTAATAGCGTCGAGGATTAGGGAGTGGTATGGGCTACATTTTCCAGAGCTTGAGGAGTTGATTAGAGACAATAAGGAGTACGTCACAATTGTGTACCACATAGGACACAGATCTAGGATAGCGGAGGACGCCTTGAAGAAGATTCTCCCGGAGATGCCTGAGGAAAGGGCAAAGAGAATTGTGGAGTCGGCCAAGAAGAGCATCGGAGCCGAAATGTCTGATTGGGATTTAGAGCAGTTGAAGATATACGCCGACATATATCTAAACCTAGACGCGTATAGGGAGAAGCTAGCCACTTACATCGACGAGGCGATGAAGGAGGTGGCTCCCAACGTAAGAGAGCTGGTTGGCCCGCTCCTCGGGGCTAGGTTGATAAAACTGGCTGGCGGCCTCACAAGAATGGCGTTTCTACCCGCCTCGACGATCCAGGTGCTGGGCGCCGAGAAGGCGCTGTTCAGGGCGTTGAGGACCGGGGGCAAGCCGCCGAAACACGGCGTCATCTTCCAGTACCCGGAGATTTTCCGCTCCCCGCGTTGGCAGAGGGGGAAGATAGCCAGGGCCCTGGCGGCTAAGCTGGCCATAGCAGCTAAGGCCGACGCCTTCACCGGCAACTTCATAGCGCCGCGGCTCAAGGAGGAGTTGTTAAAGAGGATACAGGAGGTTAAGACTCTATACGCCAAGCCGCCCCCCAAGGCCCCCACGCAGCCAGCCGCCAAGACGCCGCCCCCACCTCCACCGCCTAAGAAAGGCGGCGAGAAGAGGCCTCCTCCAAGAAGGGAGAGGGGGAGGCGCTAGCCCGCGTTAAGTATATAAACAACGGGGTTGCCCAGCTCCTATGTCTATTGAAGTGGTAGACGTGAGACCTCACGAGCGTCATTACGGCGTGTATATCGTCAAGTTTGAAGACGGCACGGAGAGGATCGCCACTGTGAACCTGACTCCGGGGAAGAGGGTCTACGGGGAGAGGCTTATTAAGTGGGGTGGCTTGGAGTACAGAGAGTGGAACCCCTACCGCTCAAAGCTGGCCGCGGCTATTCTAAACGGTCTGAAGTTCGTCCCCATCGCCGAGGGCACCCACATCCTCTACCTAGGCGCGGCCTCGGGCACCACCCCCAGCCACATGAGCGACATTGTGGGGGAGAGGGGCTTGATATACTCGGTGGAGTTCTCCCCCCGCGTCTTTAGGGAGTTCATGGAAAAGCTTGTGGATCAGGGGAGGAGAAACGTAATCCCCATACTTGGCGATGCCAGATTTCCCTACCAGTACGCCCACTACGTCAAGGGGGTAGACGTGGTGTATATAGACGTGGCCCAGCCGGCCCAGGCTAAGATATTGGCGGACAACGCCGACTACTTCCTAAAGCCGGGCGGCCACGTCATGCTGGTGATCAAGGCCATGAGTATCGACGTCACGGCGCCTGCCACTGAGACCTTTAAGCAGGAGATAAACACACTAAAGGAGAGGGGGTTTGACATACTTGAGACAGTCCACCTAGAGCCGTACGACACGGCCCACGCGATGGTTATCGCGAAAAAGAAGTCTTAAGACTTCAAAAACTCGTCTACGTACTGCGCCGCCCTCATCCCTGAGCCAAGCGCCTTGCCGATGAGGGAGGGCCCCGTAACCACGTCCCCAGCTGCGAAAACCCCACGCCGCGTCGTCATCATTTTCTCGTCCACCTTAATAGTGCCGTCTGGATTGAACTCGATCCCCAGGCAGCTCCCAGGTGGGGTGGGCTCCTCGCCGGCGGCGATCAGCGCCGTGTCGAATTCTTCCTCAAACTCGCTACCGGGCACGGGCTCCGGCCTTGGCCTACCCGACTTGTCAGGCGGCCCAAGCCGCATCCGTATAAACCTCACCTTTTCAAGCCTCCCGGCGCCTAGGAAAGCCACGGGGTTGACCAGCTCCCTAAACTCAATGCCCTTGGCTGTCAGCTCTGTCTCGATGGTCTTCCTCCCCGCGGGCGCCTCGTTTATAGTGCGCCGGTAAGCCACAACCACCTTCTCGGCGCCCTGGAGCTTAGCCTCGAGAGCCGCGTCTACGGCTGTGAGCCCGGCGCCTACCACCAAAACCTTCCTCCCCGTTGGGTACACTTTTTCTCTCGGCAGGTATCCAAGCTGGCTGGAGTATATCCTAAACAGGTAGTCGAGTGCCTTGTATACGCCGGGGAGCCCTTCGCCAGGTACACCCAGTGACCTACTTCTCCAAGTTCCTGTGGTTATCACCACAGCGTCGTATTTATTGACTAGCTCCTCCAGATTTACAAATTCTTTTACTAGGAGTAGTGCCTCGTGTTCCCGCGGCTTCTCTCCGCAGTAGACAAAGGTGGAGGTGTAGAACTTGGCACCTGCGTCTACCAGCTCCTTTACCCCCTCCCTGACGCCCTCCCGCGGGACTCTGAAAGGCGGTATGCCGAATATGAGGAGGCCCCCGGGCTCCGGCAGGGCGTCGTATATATGGACCTCGTGGCCGTTGCACAGCAACACCCCGGCGGCTCCGAGCCCCGCAGGCCCCGCGCCTATTATAGCCACCTTCTTGCCGGTGGGCGGCTTCTTGGTGTTTGGTCTGCACCTCAGTAGAAACCGCATGTCTCTGCGTAAAAACTCGGGTATTAATACATGTTTACAACTCTAGCCTATCTCAACAAATTCTCCGGGAGTATTTTATATTGAGAGAGGTGCAGGTAAAATCTAGGCTAATCCTCACCGCGTCGTTTATAGAGAGGTGAGAGGTGTCCAGCACCAAGTCGAAAATTGAAAGGTCTCTTATATCTATGCCATAGATGGAGAGGTACCTCTTTCTATTCAGCTCTTCCCTCTCAGTCACCTCTCTCAGCGCCTCTTCGAAACTCTTCTTGTCTCTAAGAGAGACGCGCCGGGCCCGCGTCTCTAGCGAAGCTTTTAGATATATACACACGTCGGCGTAGGGCCTCACGACCCACGCCGTGAGGTGCCCCTCCAGCACCACGTCCCCCGCCTTGGCCCTCTCCACCGCCAGGGAGTCGACTTTCTTATCGATTTCGGGGTTCGCCTCTGCATATTTATGAAATTCTATTAGGTCCATCCCCATCTTTGTAGCCATCTCTCTGAAGAGAGTGCCCGACGATACGAGGGGGACGCCCAGGATCCTCGCTATTTCCCTCGCTATGGTGGTCTTTCCGCTACCAGGTTGTCCAGAAACTGCAACTACAACCATTACTACAGCCCCCTCGCCGCCAGCCTCAGCCCTCTTGCCAAGACCTTGTGTGAAAAAACACCACCGTAGGGCCTACTGGGCGCCCTCACCCTTACGCCAAACCTGTAGATCTTTTTATCCATCCCGCCGATGGCCAAGCCAGTGACGGGGCACCTAGGCACGCCCTTGGCTTTTTTCTCGTAGCGTACAGCTGTGCGGCCGCCGGGCGTCTTCCTCTTTATCCGCCTAACGCTTCGAGAGCGGTGAGCCGGCCTCGGCATAACCCCCACGAACTACATACTTTAAAAAATTTCCCCACTGGGGCCATCAATTCAGCAGATACGGCAACTCTACAGCCGCACCTAAGACGATTCGGCGAATGGCGGCTCTGCTGGGCGGGGTGTAAACGCGGCGCCTGGGGCGATCCTGATCGGCTTTAAAAAACAGTGGCTTTGCGGGGTGAGGCTGGCTGGGCAACGTGCGGCGGGGTTTGGTTTCGAAAAGTTTATAAGAGTGTGGATAACCACGGCTTATGCCGGCTATAGTACTGCCACCTAAACCAACAGCTCTACAGAAGCCGCACCTAAACCTGGCGGTGGTAGGGCACGTAGATAATGGAAAGTCGACGCTCGTAGGGCGCCTGCTTTACGAGACTGGCTATGTAGATGAGAAGGCGTTTAAGGAGATTGAGGAGATGGCTAAGAAGATGGGTAAGGAGGACTTCGCCTTCGCCTGGATACTTGACAGATTTAAGGAGGAGCGCGAGCGCGGCGTGACTATCGAGGCGACGCACGTCGGCTTCGAGACGAACAAACTATTTATTACAATTATAGACCTGCCGGGGCACCGAGACTTTGTTAAAAATATGATTGTGGGCGCCAGCCAGGCGGACGCCGCGCTTTTCGTAATATCGGCGAGGCCTGGCGAGTTCGAGGCGGCCATCGGCCCCCAGGGCCAGGGTAGGGAGCATCTGTTCCTCATCAGGACGTTGGGTATCCAGCAGATTGTGGTGGCTGTGAATAAGATGGACGTGGTGAATTACGACCAGAAGAGGTATGAGCAAGTCAAGGGCGAGGTGAGCAAATTGCTAAAGCTTCTGGGGTACGACCCCAGTAAGATTAACTTCGTTCCGGTGAGCGCCGCTAAGGGGGACAATATCAAGTCTAAGTCGCCTAACACGCCTTGGTACAACGGCCCCGTTCTTCTCGAGGTTCTCGACACGTTCCAGCCGCCTCCGAGGCCGACGGACAAGCCGCTTAGGATGCCGGTGCAGGACGTCTTTTCCATAACTGGCGCAGGTACCGTGGTGGTGGGTAGGGTTGAGACTGGGGTGTTGAAAGTGGGTGATAGGGTTGTCGTGGTTCCGCCTGCCAAGGTTGGCGATGTGCGCTCTATCGAGACTCACCATATGAAGCTGGAGCAGGCTCAGCCTGGTGACAACGTTGGTGTCAACGTGAGGGGTATTGCGAAGGAGGATGTGAAGCGTGGAGATGTGTTGGGTAAGCCTGACAACATCCCGACGGTCGCTGAGGAGATTATTGCCCGTGTTGTTATTCTGTGGCACCCCACGGCCATCGGACCGGGCTACGCGCCGGTGATGCACATACACACGGCGACTGTGCCTGTGCAGATCACCGAGCTGGTGTCTAAGCTCGACCCGCGTACGGGCCAGGCTGTGGAGCAGAAGCCGCAGTTTATTAAGCAGGGCGACGTGGCTATTGTGAAGATTAAGCCTCTGAAGCCTGTGGTGGCGGAGAAGTTTGGCGACTTCCCGCCGCTGGGCCGCTTCGCCCTCCGCGACATGGGTAGGACCATCGCCGCTGGTCAGATAATCGAGGTCAAGCCGGCGCAGGTACAGATTAAGTAATTTCTTTTGTTACCTTTTTAGGGCTGGGGTTGTCCCTCCGTGGTTTGTCCACCTCTTGTCTACTGTGATAAGTAGGGGTGCTGGCACCGAGAGTCCGGTTACTACCGCCTCTGTTTCGTCTAGTGTGCGTAGCGGCCTTGGGTCGTCGAGGTGCTCTGCGACTGTGGCTACGTATTTGAGGTCGTGTGGGTTTATCATGCGTTTAAAGATCTGCGTCATTGCTTGGGAGGCGACGTCTTGATCTAGTCTCGCAGGTCTCTGTGTTATTAGGCAGAGGCCTAGGCCGAATTTTCTACCCTCCCTAGCTATCTTGGCGATGTGGGTCTTGGCGAGGGCTGTGGAGGCGGCTGGGGCGTAGTTATGCGCCTCTTCTATGACTATTAGGGTGGCCAGGTTGCGCCTCTTGGTGGCCGTCCTGTAGAGCTGGTCGAGGAGGACTGTGAGAAAGATTTGCTGGTCCAAGCCCTCTAGGCCGGATATGTCGAATATGTGCACCGCCGGGGTGGTTAGGTAGGCGGCTGGGTCTATGAGTTTTATCGGCTCTCCCTGGTAGGCGTCTCCATATTTCGTGAGGAATATTGGGCTACTGTAGAAGAGAGATCTGAGCCTGCCTTCGAGGCCTCGTAGGGCCATTTCCCCGGCGTATCCGGGGGGCGCCGCGTGCCTCCCCCCCTCCAGAATTTCACGAATCAGCTCCTCTACGGTGGTGAGCGGCTGTTTCTCTCCGTAGCTGGTGGTTGCCTGCCAGCCCTCCTCCAGTATCCTCTTCTGGGCATCTGTCAGCGTGTAGAGCATGTCTAGTAGCCTCTCTAATGTGCGTAGGGGTATGCTCCGCGGGTTTACGCCGACTCGCGTGTAGGTTCTCTGTCTGCCGTACCTCCTGGCGAAGGCCTCGTCTTGGGGGGATACGTCCACCTTCCCGGCGACGTATATTCTGACTCTCTCGGCGACCGCCCTCCCCTCCTCTGTGGCAGGCACCGACATGGCGGAGTATTCGCCGTGTGGATCCACCACAATTATGGGCACGTCGAGGAGGGCGAGGCGCTCGATTATGACGCCTGCCAGCCAGCTCTTGCCGGCGCCCGTGCTTGCCAGTATCGCGCAGTGGTGAGTAACCAGCCTCTCGGCGTTTATGTAGGCGGGTATGTCTGTGCCCTTTATGTGGCCTACGGTGATGTAGGTCCCCTCTTGGGGTGGGGCGAAGAACTGTTTCAGCTCCTCGGTGGTTGTCTTGTATACATAGGTGAAGGGCTTGACGGGCTTTTGCGGCCGGTATATTCTGCCGCCCAGCCTCGCGCCGAGGATGGCGGCCTTGGCTTCTGTATAGAAGAGAGCCTCCTCTATGCCCAGGGTTTCTTTTACCTCTCGGACTGTTGCCTCTTCGTCGAGTTGGGCGATGAGGCGTGGGTCTGCCGTGGCGTTTCTATGTCTAATGGCGGTGACGCGGGATACTACGCGTATCCCGTCTATCTCCGTCGCGACGAAGCTACCGACGTCTAGATCTACCCCTCTAAACGGCTTAAATATGTAGTGGTATATAGATGTGGATTTTATAACTACGCCTATTTTATCCACTGTGTGTACAAGGCGTGGGTTTATATAGCCCTGGTCACATTACCCTAATACTCGGCGACTTTTTTTTATAGCCTCCAGCAAGGGGGCGGGGTCTGTGATGTATATATGGCCTTTACTATCAACAATCTCGGCCTTGTCTTCGTATATTCTTAAGGTGTAGAGAGGCGGCTCGGCTATGTAGACGTGCTCCACTGGGAAGGCCCTTCTTACAAATCCCTCAAGGTCTATATACGCCTTGATGAAGTGATCCATATGTTGTATAAATACCTCGTACAGCCCCCCGGCGGGCTTCTTACTGGGGTCTATGTTGATTTCTATCTCTCGGTGGCAGACAGGGCATTTAAACCTAGGCACGGTTTTGGGTAGAGGTTTGTTTTAAAGTAGTCTCGCCGCGAGCCTTGGGTCCAGCTTTCCGTGTATATACTCGTAGTAGTTTAGAATTGGGGTTCTGATTCTGTCGAGGTCGTCTATACCTATGCGTGGACAGGCGGTGTTTACAACGAGGTCGAACTGTAAGTCGTCTATGTACTCAGGCGCGGCCTCATCTAGAACTACCACAGTTAGCCCCCTGGCGGCGAGCTCCCGGGCCTTGTCGTCTTGCCTCTGGCCGGGTTTAGTCGATACCAATACGGCGGCTCTGCGGGGCTCGGCGAGGTGGGCCTTGGCCTTGAGCTTCATAACTCTCGCGAAGTCGGGCTCCACGTCCCTCACCTCGCCTCTAAAGGGATCTATCTGGTAGACGCGGGCCTCTGGGAAGAATAGCTTTAGTGTGAGGGGGTAGAAGAGGCCTGTGGCCACTACGTACGCCACCTCGCCCGGGGGCTCCCCCACCCAGCAGCCTGTGATGGGATCGCGGGCCGTGGGTAGCCCCGTCTCTCTGTGAATTGCCTCCGCAATCCTCCGGTAGGGAACTGGGTAGTAGAGCTTGCCAGAAGCGCCGGGCTTGGGCAGGGCGGGGGGTGGGCGGTAGTAGACAGGTATAAAGTATACCTCGGCATCCCCGGCCTCGAGGCGGTATAGATCTTCTCCCAGCTTTTCCACGCGTGCTCCCAGGTTTTTCTGGAGTAGGTGGGCTATGTTGGGGGGGACGCCGTGTCCTAGGTGGAATATCCTCCTGTAGCGGGGGTCTATCCTCACGTCACAACTGCCCCAGACAGGTCTCCCGGAGACGGCGGCGCCGGTCCTGGCGGCTATCTCGGCGGCGAGCCACTTGAAGCCGGGGGGCGCCTCTATTAATGTATCTCTGTCGGCGGTCCAGGCGATGGGGTGTATCTCCACGTCCACGCTTTACTGGCGATGTGTGTTTAAAGCGTTTTGCAACGCCCTTTTTATCTCCTCCCGCCTCGCTTTTAGGTTTTCGTAATAGTTTCTAAACTCTGCCTTCACCTCTGCGATGAGCTTAGAGGGCGGCGTGCCGTTTCTGACTATTGAGTTTAGAGCCGCCTCTATCTTCGCCCTGACTGTGGGCTCTATGAGCTCCGGGGCGTGCTGGAACAGAGCGGTGGCTAGGGCTATGCCGAGGTCTGTCGGCACGCACCTGCCCTTGGCCAGCTTCATGTAGCCCCTCTTGACGTTGGTGTGGATGTGGTCTTGCATCGTGGCGTCTGTGCCTATGCCGTACTTCTTCATTAGAGCCAGTAGCTCGGACTCGGTCATCTGGGGCGGAGGCTCCGTCTCCCTCTCCACCACCTCGACTTTGATGGCGCGGGCGGGGGCGCCGGGGGAGACGCGGGGCAGAGACTTGTCGCGTTGCCTCTCCCATGGGTATATCCTCCAGTAGCCCTCGCTCATCACCCTCTGGCCCTCTGCGTACATCTCGACTCCGCCGAAGGCCGCAACTATTTTCTGCTTCTCCACCAGAGCCGGGGGGCTCAGCGTGGCGAGGAAATGCCTCACGACGAAGTCGTAGATGGCCCAGGCCTGGGCCCCCGCCTTGCCGAAGATCTTCATGATCTCCGCCTTTGTGGCGCCTTTGGTGGGATAAATGGGTGGGTGGGCGCCGTCGTCGGAGTCTCCACGCGTCGGCTTGAAGCCTCTTCTCAAAAGCTCCTCGGCGTAGGGGCCGTGCTCCGTCTCCGCAAGCTCGCGGAGGATTTCACGGAGGTCGAGGGTCTGTGGGTATATGGTGGTCTCGGTCCTGGGGTAGGAGATGTAGCCCGCTCTATAAAGCTCCTCGGCGATGTCCAGCGTCTTCTTAGCGTTTATCCCAAGCCAGCGGCTTGCTCTCCTTTCGAGCTCGACGGTCTCCAGAGGCTCCGGGGGCTCCACCTCGTGGGGTTTGTAGAGGGCGGTTTTCACAACGCCGTGTCTCACCGAGGCGGCCGCCCTCTCCGCCTCTTCTCTACTCTTGTAGCGAACGTCTGCAGACATCTCTATCCTGTGGCCCTCCACCTCCACCAGGGCCTTCAACACGTAGTACTTCTCGGGCTTGAAGTTCCTCCTCTGTAGCTCCCTAGTCACCACCATCCCCAGGACCGGCGTCTGGCAGGGGCCGTAGCTGAGAAACTGGCCCCTTTCGAGGTGTTCCCTCACGGCTAGGGTTAGGAATCGGGTGAAGGCGGCGCCGAGGGTTAGGTCTATCTGCATCCTGGTGAATACCTTCTCCACCTTCTTGAGGTCTAGCTTCGTAGGCCTCTGGAAGGCCGCCGTTATTTCCCGCGGCGTCACGGCGTTGAAGAGGACTCGGCGTATCGGCGCGCGTTTATTCACCGACCTCACCACAAGAGCCGCCTCGTATGCTATGGCCTCCCCCTCCACGTCGGCGTCGAGAGCTAGGTAGACCTCGTCGGCCTTGGCCGCCAGCGCCCTAAGCGCCTTTACGTAGTCAAGAGCCTCCCTCCTCACGACGAGGAGCGGGGTGGCGTTGAAGAGCTCCTCGGGGGGTAGCCACGTCCACACGTTTTGCCTCGCGGCGAAGTCGAAGTCCATTATGTGTCCGCTGAGGCCCAGCGCCGCGGCCTCCCTCCCCCCGTAGCTAAAGCTGTAGACGGGTACGCCGTGTATCCTCTGGACTCTGTAGCTCCTGCCTAGGTACTTCGCGATGGCTTGAGCCACCGAGCGCTTCTCAGCCACTATCAAAATCACATTATGTACAGGACCGGGCTATATAAGATCTTGTGGGAAACCTTTATATAACGGGGCGTGGGGGTGCCTATGGCTATCGACGATAAGGATCAGGAGAAGCCTTTGAGAAGGCCTCCGCCGCGGCAGCCCCCTCCTCCGCAACCTCTACCTCCACAGCCGCCTCTCCCGTCCCCGCCCGTGCAGTAC